>DAOWIC010000150.1 GCA_030641085.1 Calditrichota bacterium | reverse complement strand
TCGGAAATTGAAGAATATGGCAGCATCACCATCTTTCAACCGTCCCGCCTGCGGGTCCTCCAGATCGATAACCACCGGGACAATAAACTCATCGGTAACATCGGCGGCATAAGAGGCCTCAATAGCCTTGACCGGCGATTTGAAAGTCTCTCCTTCGCCGTTGACAATTGCGCGATACGCCTTACCGATACGTTCCCAGCGACAGTCCCGATCCATGGCGTAGTACCGCCCGCAAACAGTAGCCACGCGCCCCAGGCCGATTTCGTCAAACTTCGCCACTACCTGCGCCAGGTAATCAACACCTGATGTTGGCGGCGTGTCACGGCCGTCCATAAAGGCATGCAGGTAAAGCTCACCGACATTCTTGCTACGGGCCATCTCGATCAGCGCGTACAGATGATCCAGCGAGGAATGCACCCGACCGTCGGAGATCAGCCCGAACAAATGCACCGCGCGGCCGTTAGAGGCTGCCCGGTCCATCGCCTCGCCGAACGCGCCGTTGGCAAAAAATGCACCGTCGGTTATTGCCTGATCGATACGGGTTATATCCTGGTGAACCACTCGCCCGGCACCGAGATTGAGATGCCCGACCTCGCTGTTGCCCATCTGCCCTTCGGGAAGACCGACCGCAAGCGCGGAGCCATCGATGGCGGTGTGGGGGCAATTGGCTATCAGCCAGTCATAGGTTGGCTTGTTGGCAGCGGCTACGGCGTTATCCGGGGTTGCTTCCCTCAACCCGAAGCCGTCAAGAATACAAAGGAGGATCATATATTGTTATACCAGGCTTACGCCTTTTTCGCCTTTCTTGATCGATCCGATACGATAAATCTTTTCGCCTGTCGCGGCGATGTCACCGATTATTCCCTCCGCATCATCCGGATCAACCACCATGATATAGCCGATGCCCATATTGAAAGCGGTATAGATGTCATCCGGGTCGATATTGCCCACTTCCCTCAGCCATTCGAATACGGGCGGCACCGGCCAGGTGGATTTGTCGATCGCGGCGGTCAGGCCATCGGGCAGCACCCGCTTCAGATTGCCCGGAATGCCGCCACCGGTGATGTGCGCCATACCGTGGATGTCAAACTTCTCAGTCAACGGATGTATGATCGACGCATAACACGTGTGGACCTTCATGAGCGCTTCCGAGACAGTCGCGTCCAACTGTTCGACATGGTCGTCGGGACCAAATCCACCCACCTCAAAGGCCACCTTGCGCGCCAGCGAGTAGCCGTTGGTGTGCAGCCCGTTGGATGGCAGTCCGAGACAGATATCACCCTCACGAATGGCTGAACCGTCGACGATCTTTTCCTTGTCGACAATGCCTACAACAAACCCGGCCAGATCGTATTCACCCGGCCGGTACATGTCCGGCAGTTCAGCCATCTCACCGCCGATCAAAGCGACACCGTTTTCTTTACAGGCACGCGCCAGGCCGTCGATGACCGCGACGATCACCTCCTGCCTGAGTTTGCCCACTCCGATATAATCGAGAAAAAAGAGCGCCCGCGCCCCATGCACAAGGATATCGTTGATGCAGTGATTGACCAGATCGGATCCAACCGTGTCATGGCGGTCGGTCATATAGGCGATTTTCAGTTTGGTACCGACCCCGTCAGCCGAGGAGACGAATACCGGTTGCCTGTATGCACCCATGTCCGGGGCGAAAAAGCCGCCGAAAGCGCCCAGGCCGGTGAGGACCTGTGAATTGAAGGTTGATGCGGCCAGGCTTTTGATCTTCTCGACTGCGTTTTCGCCTGCTTTTACATCAACGCCGCTTGCGGCATAAGTCATTTTTTCTGTTTTCTTTTTCATGCGAGTTATATACCTTTGCGCCATCGGAAAGTCAACAATTGAGACAGACATTCTTCGCCGCCCGTCAGGCTCGTAAACCAAATAGAGAACGGAGCTTCCGCATGGAAAACTCAGCCTATAGCCGACCCGAAGTATACGAGATCGCCTTCAGTTTCCGTGACTATAAAATCGCCGTTGATTTCATCTGCGACGCGGTGCGGCTGGCCGGAATGGATCAGATCGGTTCGATGGTTGAGCTTGGCTGCGGGCCCGGCCAGTATTGTCTTGAGTTCGCCCGGCGAGGGACCGAGTCAGCCGGGATCGACCTGGCACCGGAGATGGTCGCATATGCCCGGGCGAAAGCCGAGGCTGAGCGACTCCCCTGCCGATTGCTGGAGGCGGACATGCGCCACGTTCGGCTGGAGAAACCGGTCAACCTGGCGGTATGTATGATGGCTACCATTCACCTGCTCCTGACTAACCGCGATATCCTCGAGCACCTCGATAGTGTCGCGGATAATCTCACCGATAACGGTCTCTACCTGATAGAAATGACTCATCCTCGCGACATGCTGACATCGGAAAAGAGCACCGGCGATAAATGGGAAATGGAGCGGGATGGCATCAAAGTGACCACCGACTGGGGCAGCGACGCCACTATCGATCCGCTGACCGAAATCAGCGATGTCACCGTGCGGTACAAAGTAGAGCATCGGGGAGAATGCGAGACCCTCGAAGGGCGCGATCCGTTTCGGCTGATCAGCCTGGGGTTGATGCGGGCCTTGATAGATCAGAACGGGCGATTCAAGATAGCGGCCATGTACGGTGATCTGGATATCAAGCAACCGTTTGACAACAGCAAGAAGTCTTGGCGAATGATTCTTCTGTTGCGCAAATTTGCCTGATATTAGCGCGGCCAGCCCAGTGGCATGATAATCGTCGGCGCTTCACTCACGCCATCCACATCAAGCAGGCCTGAAACCGCATCGTCGTTGAAAGCCCCAACGATAACCGTGCCCAATCCGAGCGCCTCCGCCTGGATATGGACATTTTCGGCAATCGCGCCGGATTCCATGTAGCAATAACGGTAACCTCGATCGGCATACTTGATCGTGGATCGGTCGAAGCGGGCGGTTAGAATCAACGTTGCCGGTGAAAATCCAACTGTCTTCTGGTTGTTACAGGCCCGATAGATATCCTCGTTAAAGTCGCCCGCCTTGATTAGCGCCAGGCTGCTATCCTGCACCTGAAAATGATACAGCCCTTTCTCCAGCGAATCGACCCGGTAGGCGATGACATAGATGTCGATCGGGTATAACGCGCCTGCCGAGGGAGCCGAGCGCATCTCATAGGCACCTTTGGAATGAGTGACGCCGTTGCCGCTCAGAAGCACGCGGGCCAGGTAGTCCAGCCCCAGCGTCTGGCCGGAGAAAACCCGGGTGGACCGACGCCGCTCGATTATTTCGTCGGTCCGCGACTTGTCGCGCGCGATCAGCGATAGTTTGGTCTTTTTCGCCCCTTCGTACTCTTTGTACAACGGTACCCGCTCCCCAAAAACGGCATTTTCCCCTTTCAGGCCGTCGTCGCCAAAGCTCGTTTCATGATGGAATCGCCCGCCAATAGAGACAGTATCATCGTCTTCGCACGGGGCAGGTTTTGGCAGAGTCATGATGACTAACCACAACAGGAGCATCTGCCAGGACATGTTGACCTCCTTGAAGACCGTTCAGCAGTGCCTTATCGGTTCCTTCCCCCTCGAATCGCAGGATTGGCGCAACTGATTTTGCGTTATAGTCGAGATAATAATCCAGTATCGGTTTTACTATACACCCTCTTTATTAAGTATGTCAAGCACCTTTTGCAGGTCCTCGGGCGGATC
>DAOWIC010000139.1 GCA_030641085.1 Calditrichota bacterium | reverse complement strand
TGGTCAGCCAGTTGTTGAACTGCTTGGCCCGGGCGGCGTTTTCGGATGTGGTTTTTGACGGTACCAGCGGCGGCGCGGTGACATAGATGAATTTCTTAGCTGCGTTTTGAGAGAAGATATTCTTGAGGCTGTCGAATGTCGCCCGGTAGTTCGACAGGGTCCGTGTTTCGTCATACGGATTGCCGATCTCGGCCCCGTCGCTGACAATATTGCTGTTCGGGTAACAGGACTTGAACATGATGATGTCGTTTTCGGGCGAACCGTCGGCCACGCTTCCAGTCTGCTGGTCGAATTTGAAGATCGTCTCCAGCTCGCCCTCGAATTTGGGCAGCCAGTGATTGAGATCGGTATTCTTGCCCAGGTCGCACTGGCGTGAGGCACCATGGACGCCGATCCCCATCGCCATCAGGCTGTCGCGCAGCCCGCCCTCGTCGAGCCAGTTGCGGCCGACCGAGTGATGGATAAAAACCAGCCGCTCGGAAAAGGTCTGGTTCACCCGGTCCAGCACGCGCTGCTTGTCGGCCAGGCGCTGCTCAATCTCGGCCACGTATCGGTTCTTTTTGAAGTACTTATAAACGACCAGCAGCCCGGCCAGATTACCCAGCAGCGATATTATCAGAATGATTGTCAGAATTCTCATAATCTGTCCCCGTGTTCAGAATCGTTCAACTTATTCGTTAAACCGGCTATGCTCGATAGCGGTTCCGGATTGCTTACCGCAGTTGTCGGAGTACCTCGCGCGTCGCCTCGGCCAGTTGCCGGTATCCCTCATCGTTAGGCTCGACCATGTTGGCCGCCAGTTCGGGATTTAGAAAACCTTCTGCGTCGGCCAGTATCATGTTAAAATCAACATACAGAATGCCGGTCTCGCGGCAGTAATTTACCAGCCACCGATTGTAGGCCGCCAGGCTGTCCATGACAATGTATTCGCCGAAATCATCCGCACCCTTCAGCAATGGTATGCCGGTGGTCAAAATCGGCACGATATTATGCGCGCGAGCCAACTCCGCCATCGAGGCGACATAGTCGGCCACCTCGCGAACCGTAACCTCCGCGCGCAGGTTGTAGGAACTGACTTCGATTATCACTGCTTCCGGTCGCAACTCGATAACATCCGGCCGAAACCGAAGCAGATAGCCGCCAATCCGCTGGCCGCTGACCCCGCGATTGATAGTTTCGTAATCGGCGAAATAATCCGGCAGGTCCCATTCTTCAATCACCTGGGTACCGAAAAATACCAGTCGCCCGGCGACCGTAGTGTCGGCGACCAGCCGCCGGTTAGCTTCGGCATAGACCGCCCGCGCGGAAAATTCCGCCGTTACCTGCTGGTACTTGTCGAGGAAAAAATTGATATGGGCGCGGTATTCCAGCGCCTTGTAGGCGACATAAAAAATCGACAGGTTGCCCAGCAACGACAGGATCAGGATATATTTCCATGTCCGGCTCATCTTGTCCCCCGAAATTTCGTTGAAGATATATATGGCAATACAGCCGGGTATCGAAAGTTAAAAATCGGCAGTTCGGGGCGCACGAGAGTGCCCTCCGGCCGGTTGTATCGAAAGAATTTATTTGTTGTAAAAGGTTCGGCGCTAACCTACGATAATCTCTGAATAGACAAGCAAAGGCAGGACCGTGACGGTATCAACGCAGGAAATAGGGATTCATCTGAAAACTCACCGCTATCCGTATATGGCACTGGCAGTGATTTTGCTTTTTAACCTCGGCACGATGGCCGACCTGATCTCCGACTGGATCCGCGACGACAACTACTCGCACGGTTTTTTTATCATCCCGATAGCGGTCTGGCTCTTCTGGCGGCGGCGGGACGAGTTTGTTTTTCCGGCCGAGATGTCGCGGGCGGGTCTGGTTCTGTTTCTGCTCGGCTGCGCCGGGACGATTCTCGGCGTGGCGGCCTCAGAATATTTCACCACCCGCTTTTCGCTGGTGATGATTGTCAGCGGCCTGGCGCTCTACTACATGGGCTGGGAGAATTTCCGCAAAGTCTGGTTTGCCTTCTTCTTTCTGTTGTTCATGATTCCGATCCCGGCTATCGTCTACTACGCCGCCACCATGCCGATGCAGCTTATGGCCAGCAAGGTGACAGTCGGGCTATTGCACCTGATAGGGGTGCCGGCTGTGCGCAATGGTAATATCATTCACCTTCCGGAGTACAGTCTCGAAGTGGTCGAGGCGTGCAGCGGCCTGCGCAGCCTGGTGACGCTGCTCTCGCTGGGAGCGCTTTATGCTTATTTTCGCATGCCCGGCCGGGTGTTACCGGTGCTTCTGTTTGCCTGCACGGTACCGATCGCTATCGCGACCAATATTATTCGTATCTTCGTTACCGCTCTCGGCGCCTATGCTATCAGCCCGCAGATGGCGGAAGACTTTTTGCACGAACTGTCCGGACTGATTGTATTTGTCTCGGCCATGATTTTGATGTTGATCCTGGGGGCCATACTGGTATGGATAAGAAATCGTTTGGTATCATCATAAGCCTGCTGGTCGTCACCTTCGCGATCACCTCGCTGTTCAAGTACTACCGGCCGCAGTCGGCGGCGGTGGCGAACTTCGACAGCTTCCCGCTTGAGGTCGGTCAGTGGGTCGGCCGGGCGGAGAAGATCGATCGCTGGACCCTGGAACTGCTAAATCCCAAGGCGATCTTTTCGGCCACCTATGTCAACCCCGACGGTGTGAGGATCCATCTCTTTTTCGATTTCTTTTCATCCGAGGCCAGCTTCGGCGGACCGCACTCGCCCCGCAACTGCCTGCCCGGTTCGGGTTGGGTGATTTTCGACGATTACGAGCATCCGATTCAACTGGACGAGCGAACGATCCCGGCTCACCGTTTCGAACTGCGTTACGAGCAGACCGGCCAGGTGATGGATTTCTGGTATGTCACCAACTTCGGCGAAACAGCCAATGACTATGTCTTCCGACTGTACGAGACAATCAGTTCGCTGACCCTCAGGCCGAAGGATGTCGCCTTTGTCCGAATCATTACCGACGATAATCCACGCAGTCTCAAGGCGTTGGCCGAGTTCGAAAAGCTGTTTGTCGGCCGGATCTACAGCTACCTGCCCTTCTGAATGTTTTTCGAGGGGGGTGACCGGGCGACATCATCGGTCGCCCGGCCGGAAAGCAAGCCTATATTAGATCAGTAAAACTCTTCAGCAAGAAAATCGCGCTCACCAGCAACGCGAGTCCGATGAGCGACAGCAATGTGCCGTATTTAGCCATATCCCTGGTTTCGATAGCGCGGGTGGCGAAGGCAATCGCGTTGGGGGGCGTACTGATCGGCAGGCTCATCGCCATCGAGCAGGCGAAGGCAACACCGATCGCGCCGACCACCGGCGAAATGACACTCAGCCCGGTCACCAGTGGAATCATCAGGTTGGATGCCGCCGTGTTACGCATGAAATTGGAAATTACCAGCGAAAAGACAACAAAGGCGATCAGCAGCGCCAGCGGCGAAAGACCGGCTCCGGTGATAAGCCCGACCAGCACATCCGATAACCCCGACGCTTTCATCGCCACACCCAGGGTCATACCGCCCGCGATCAGAATCAGCACGTGCCATTCGATCTTTCTCAGATCATCACGATCGATAATGCCGAACATAGTAAAGACCATAATCGGGATCAGCGCCACCACTCCAGACGGGATACCGTGCAGCGGCTGGGTCAGCCAGAGACCGACAGTGGAGGCGAAGGTGACGACGACGACCACCAGATCCCAGGTGACTTCGAGTTCCTCGGGAAAGAGAATTTCGAAATGGTCCTCACGCGGCTTGAATACCTTGAGCAAGATTACCCAGGTGCAGAACAGCAAAATTATCACCACCGGGACACCAACCAGCATCCACTGGAAAAACGACACGGGGTGTCCCAGCTCTCCCAGCACACTGGCGGCGACTGCGTTGGGGGGGGTGCCGATGATAGTCCCGATACCGCCGATGTTGGCCGCAAACGGCACCGCCAGCACCAGCGCTTTCTTGAATGGATCGCGGCCCTCAAAATGGGTGAACAGCGGGGTCAGAATAGCCACCATCATGGCTGTCGTGGCCGTGTTCGACATGAACATCGAAAAGCAGGCTGTGGTCGCAATGACACCCAGCAGCACCATCTTCGGATGGGTGCCGAACGGTTTCAGAAACGCTTTGGCCAGTCGTACGTCGAAGCCGTGTTTGGCGGCCGCCACGGCCAGGATAAAGCCGCCGAAAAACAGCACCAGCACCGGCGACGCAATCGGACTGAGAAAGATGCGATAGCTGGTGTCGACTCCCTGAAGTTTCAGCCCCAGCGGTCCGCCGGGGAAACCCAGGAAGTAAATCGACAGGACGATCACCATGATCGCGGTGGCGAACGGCGGGATCGCTTCGGTGATCCAGAAACCTGCCGCGCCCACGAAAATCGCAAGGCAGATCCGCGATGCGGTGGTGAGTCCCGGCAGTGGCAGGAAATAGCTGGCGAACGCAAGCGCCAGGATGAAAAAGACCTTGAGGGCCACCTTCCAGTTAACCTTGAGTACTACATTCCCCTTTTCGTCAAACTCTATTTTTTGTGGCATGATTACAGAACTCCACCCGGTCGGCTGTGGCCCGGAGGACCAAAGTCGGCTGGATCATATTAGTCGAACCTCCGGAACGCAAAATTATGAGCCGGACTATAGGCAAAACAATCGATTGTGTCAAGCATGTTCAGGCGTCCGTTTTGAGCATTTTCTAAACATACTTCAGCGCGATGGATCTTTTTTGCCCGCCTAAACAAAGATACATCCACCGGTCCACCGATATGGGGGTAAAAGATCAGTTCACGCAGGATACGCATCATGATTTACACCGTCCTTACATTTCTTTTTCTTCTCATGGCAGGATCAGTCCCGGTTACCCCGAACTCCACGGGACTGCAAGCCCACGAAGGTCAGGACTGCAGCGCCTGCCACGCTTTTGTGGCCGATGCCACGCAGGAGGGTATGGGCGGCGGCATACCGGACAGTCGCTGCCGGAGTTGCCACGTACTCCAGGAGCCTTCCAATAGTTCCACCGTGCCGCAATTTCACGGTCGATCCGACAAGCGGTGCGCCGCCTGCCATTCATATCGCAGTCCCGCCTCGATTCAGGTCGGCAAGGCGTCGTTTTCTTTCGACTTTGACAATAAGTCCGCTAAATATCAATGTATCGCCTGCCATGCTCCCGGAAGTGATCTGACGAAGCTCTCTATCGGGCACCGTCAGGCGGCTGATTACTACCATTCGAATCTCGCGCGCCGGAGACAGATATCACCCTCTCAAACCTGCCTTGCCTGCCACTCGTCCGGCTCATCGACCGGTAATCTTCCAGAGGGGGCAGGATATCTTCCTCGCGTGATGCAGTCGGCCAGCCATCCGACCGGCGTTAAGGTCGTCCCGGGCAGTGGCTACACGCGCAACCAAATCCGCTATTATCTCGACCCCCGCCTGCCGTTGGACGACGGCCTGATGGAGTGCCAGACCTGCCATCAGCTCACCTCGCCGGATGAAAATCTGCTGATCGTCTTTGATTCACCATACGAACTTTGCCGGGGCTGTCACCAGCATAATCCATAAATAGCTGTTGCACGCGGCAAAACACCTTTCGCGGGCGAATTTCGGCCATGTCTGTCAAAAATCTAATCAATTATAAGCGATTGAATCACTCTGCTTTACGGGAAATATATTCGAGGTGACAAAAATTTTTCCAATTTCTCGTAAGATTTACTACTTTTGGTCTTGACATATCACGGATAGATATTATCTTTATTCCAACTTGGCGAGCTAAACAAATAGTATTATTCCGAAATGTTAGAAATGGAATCCAACCAGAAGTCGTTAAACAGGATCAACCCTTGTGAGAATTTTCACAAGAGTAATCTTATCCGCTTCTGGTATCTTTATGCATTTAGGACTCTTAACTCCTTCACTGCCTGTCGGCATAGTATGGAATTGCCAATAAGTGGGTCTCTTAATCTTTTATCTCGATCCAGTCGACCGCGTCGCGCTATCAATTCTGCGCGTGTTCCATCGAAGATCGCCTTGATCCTATTTTTGATTCTTTTAGTGAATTATTTCACAACGCCTGCGGTTATGTCAGCAACTGACCCGGTGGATTTTTCTGTCCCAGCCGAGTTTGTCAGAGAGCTTGGGCTTCCGGGCGCCGCCAATCACTGGTTGCGGCCGGCGGCGATATTTGTCGACCGCAATTTTGATGAACTGTTTGTCGCCGATCCGGCCCACAACCGGGTACTGATTCTCGATAGCAGCGGCACTTTCCGCCATGAATTCAGCGGCGGCGATCATTTCTCGATGCCGCGTGACGTCGCGGTCGATTCCAAAGGTCAAATATACATTGTTGGCAGCACTATCGAAGGTCGGCGCCTTTTCCTGTTCGATTTTGACGGTCTCTTCATTAGAGAGCTTGATATCACTGGCGTGCCGGATAGTACTCAGATTGAGATCGGTACGATTGCTCTCGATGAGGAGGACAATCTCTACATATATGATGTCCACGGTATCCGGGTAGTAAGCTTCGACAGTGAAGGCAAGTTCCGACACGCCTTCCGTGTTCTCGGCAAGCTCAGCGAGGAATTGCGACGGGAGCAGGTGGTGGGATCGATATCGGTCGGCGGGGGGAGGATTTTCATTCCGGTCGGATCACTGGGCACGGTGGAGATTTATTCTCTCGATGGGCAGTTCCTTCGCACCACCGGCTACAAGGGGAACAATATCGGGGAATTGAACTTCCCGGTTGCCGCCACTCTGACCAACGACGATTTGCTACTGATTCTTGACAAGCACCGTTATGCGGTGGTTTGCTTCACGCTCGAGGGGAAATTCCTCGGCGAGTTTGGCGGCAAGGGCTACCAGCCAGGCTGGTTCTACCATCCGACCCTGCTGGCGGTGGATAATCAGGATATGGTTTACATCGGTCAGATATTCTTAAATCGGATCCAGGCCTGTCGCATACCGCAGTTCATTTATGACCGGGCAGGAATAGCGGGCAGTGCGGTTTCGAGGGGGCCGCAAAGTGATAATGCGAATAACGGATCTGTGATTGAAGATACTGACGCGTCGCGGGCGGAAGTTGTGTCTCGCGACTCAGAAATTGTGAACACAAAACCAAAAGGCGACGGCCTTTTGACACCTTAGTTCCTTTAATGCATTGGAGGTATGAAAATGCGTAAGGTATTGCTGCTGGCAATCGGGATCTGCTTCGTTTTGAGCGGCTCTTCCTTTGCCTTCCACGATGCTGGCGTGGCTCACTGCAATGGTTGCCACACCATGCATAACAGCGAAAACGGTGCTACCGTTGGTGGCGCTGCGACGGGCAACCCCTGGCTGCTCACTGACGTCTCCCCGAGTGACGTCTGCCTGTCCTGTCATGCGACCGGACTGGGTGCGGTATACGGTGCCGACCCGCTGGCTCCGCCGGACCTTAAGGGTGCCGGTAACTTCACTTTCCTGGATGAAGACAACCTGAACGACGGTCACGGTGGCGCCACCAATCCGATCGGCGGTGACGCTGCCGGTCACAACATCGTGGCTCCGTCGGCCGGTCTTGCTGCCGACGCTACGCTGGCGGCGGCCCCGGGCGGTACATACAGCGCGGCGGTTCTTGGTTGCTCGAGCTGCCACGACCCGCACGGTAACACCAACTTCCGTCTTCTGTACGGCATCGGTGGTATCCAGGCCAACTCGTTCACGTTCCTCAACGCCGCTCCGGTTGCGGATGGTCTCAGCGTTCACTTCGGTTCCGAGTCTCAGACCAACCACACCGCCTATCAGTCCGGTATGAGCGCCTGGTGTGCCAACTGCCACGGCCGCTACCACCAGCAGAACAGCGGCTCTGACCTGATCCACAGGTCCGGGATGAACCTGGGCGGCACTTGGGCTTCCAACTACAACGCCTACAACGGTACCAACGATCTGACTGGCGGCGTTCAGGCCACGGCTTACCTGGCTGAGGTTCCGTTTGAAGATCCAGCCAACACGACCGCGGGCACCGCGGGTCCGGTTGCTACAAGTGATATTATGTGCTTGACTTGCCACCGCGCCCACGCATCATCCGCTCCTAACGCGGGTCGCTGGGACTTTAGTGTCACACTGCTGGAAGAGGATGGCCTGGAGTCCGGTTCGTACGCGATCCCGGATCCCTATGCAGATCCCGATCAGCGTTCGCTTTGCAACAAGTGCCACGTGAAGGATGTCGGCGATCACGTCACCACTCCGTAACGTAGTGACCGCGAAAGATTGACTTTCAGAGTCATTAGGCATACATTTAAAGCGCCCGGGCCGGTAGGGTCCGGGCGCTTTTTAAAGGTGAAAAGCGAACCCATGTCCCGTTATCCCGACAACACCAGTCTGTCCGGAATCGCCCTGTTGGTGGCCATCATACTGTGCCTTTGTCTGGGCCTGTTCGCCCATCCGGTGAGGGCGCAGGACCGGACGGCAGAAGGCGCTATGCTGGCGCAGGTGGTGGTCTATCTCGAGGTCTCCAGAGCCGCCAGTGAGGAGATACACATCACACCGGCCAATGTTGCGCTTATAGCCGACGGTGCGCCGGTTCTGCTGAAGCCGTTCGCGGACACGCTCAACT
>DAOWIC010000217.1 GCA_030641085.1 Calditrichota bacterium | reverse complement strand
GATGCGGCTACATAAATTTCTGATGACTCAGCTCTCCCGCCTTCTCATTGATCTCCGCCAGGTCGCGCACCATCTCACTCCAGCCGTACCAGAGGGCGTAATCCGGGTTGGCGTGAAAAGTACCCTGGAACGCTCGCATGCGATGCTTGAGGTGCATCACGAACAGCTTTTGCTCGATCGGAGTCGGGGCATCGTGAAAAGTGAGCAGATCCGGGAAAGCATAGGCATAGCTCTCCGGTTTTGGCAGCACGCCGTCTTTGTACAGATCGGCGATAATCCTGATCGCCTCGGCCAGTAGATGGTCAACCTCGCGAATCATGTCATCACCTTTGGCCAGTTCGGCTCCGGCGAAATTATCGGAGTGACAGTCGCTGCAAATCTTGAGCATCTTGTTCCGTTCAATATCGAACGACTCCTGGTCGAGCCGGGCGACATCGGCCGCCCTGACAATATCGAGCCTTGCGGTCGGATTACCTTCCGGGTCGAGTACGCCGAGCGCCTGAAGGATCGTGATCTGATCGGCTTTCCACTGTTCATCCTCGGGCAGCGGCAGCTTTACCGCCAGGAATCCCCAGGCGGTACGGACTTCATGATTCCCGTCCGGCATGTGGCAGGTCTGGCAGGTAGGCGCGGCGGCGTTCTCGGGAAGCACTCCGTTCTGTTTGAGCGAGTAACGAACGCCGTGCTTGCTCGATGAATACATCTCCCACTGGGGATGGTCAAAGCCCATGTGGCAGGTGCGACAGGCCTGCGGGTCGTTCGCCTCTTTGACTGAGAAAGTGTGACGCGTGTGGCAGGCGTCGCAGGAGGCGTGACCGAAGTTGGAGCCTTTGGCCTTCAGATTCTTGATCTCTTCTTCGCTCTTGAGACCGAGTTTATGGCAGCCGCCGCAGCCTTTCATGCCGTCGATAAGGGCCATCGGCAACTGGTGCGTGGTCGGCATCGCTTTCAACGACGCCCATGCAGCGGCGTGCTTGCCTTTGGAAAATTGCGTAACCTGGGTGTCGTGACACTCAGCGCAGGTCTGGGCGGTTGGTAACTGAACCTCAGCGACATCATCGGCTGTCGTGTGCTCTTCACCGTGGCAGGACGCACAGCCGATATCATTTTCGAAATGCTTGCTGTTCTGCCAGTCGCCCACGGCTCCGGGCGTGGTCTGGCTGTGGCAGTCAACGCATTCATCGGCCGCTGCGATCGGCGCGATCAGGAATACCGCCGCAACGATTAGAATTAGTTTTCGCATAATACCTCTCCTCAGGATTTTTCGTCTATGGAAAACAGATGTAGTTTCCTCGTGAGTTGCGAGTCCCCGCGCTATCTATAATATCCTATCTAATTCTGCCGAGGTCAACTCCAAAGCGGTCCGATCCGTCCCTGGCTGCCCTCCGTCTCTGCTTATTGAGTAGTTGCTTCAATTATAGGCCGACTCAAAGCCGGGCGACTTGATCCAGGTCAAGAGACGCAGCATTTCTTGCCGGATTGCGGCCTAAACGGGCCTGATCGGCGCGCTTTTTGCGGTCTTGACAAGGGTGCTGCTGTCATCTATCTTGCGATCCTACATAGAATTAGAAATGCAGGCGGATATCTGAATCCCGGTTGAACAAAGGACCCATCATGCAGGTAAAATATCTCGATCTACAGGCCCAATATCAGTCGATCAAGCCGGAAATCGATCAGGCCATACAGAAAGTGCTCGATACCTCGGCCTATGTGCTTGGCCCGGCGGTGGTGCAGTTTGAAGAGGACTTTGCCGAATATTGTGGTGCCGATTTCAGTGCCGGTGTCAACAGCGGCACCAACGCTCTCTTGCTGGCGTTAAAGGCGCTTGATATCGGCCCGGGCGATGAAGTCGTGACCTCAGCGAATACTTTCATCGCTACGGTCGCCGCTATCGTGCACTCGGGAGCGCGGCCGGTACTGGTCGATGTCGACCCGGTGTCGCGTAATATCGATCCGATTCTGTTGAAGATGGCGATCAGTCCGCGCACCAGGGCGATCATGCCGGTTCATCTTTACGGCCGCATGGCGGACATGGACCCGATCATGGCGACGGCTGAAAAATACAACATCCCGGTAATCGAAGATGCGGCCCAGGCACAGGGGGCCCAATACAAAGGCAAACGGGCCGGTTCGGTGGGATTGATGGGTGCCTTTTCCTTTTATCCCGGGAAAAACCTGGGGGCCTACGGTGAAGCCGGGGCGGTTACCACCAGCGATTCGGAGTTGGACAAGAAAGTACGGGTGCTGCGCGATCACGGCTCCGAGCGCAAGTATTACCATGATATGATCGGCTACAACGCCCGAATGGCAGGCATTCAGGGGGCGGTGCTGGGTGTGAAGTTGAAGCATCTCGACCAGTGGACGCGCGAGCGCAACCGGGTGGCGGCAACCTACCGCAAGGCACTTAAAGGCGGACCGGTCGGGCTACCCGATGTTCACGACGATTATGCCCAGGTCTTCCATCTCTATGTTGTCGAGGCGCCGCAAAGAGAGAAGCTGCAGGATTACCTGCGTGAAAACGGGATCGTAACGCTTACCCACTACCCGGTGCCGAACCACCTGCAGAAGGCGCTGGGTTTCCTCAACTACAAAGAGGGCGATTTCCCCGTTACCGAGAAGCTCTGCAGGGAGGTTGTTTCGCTGCCGACTTATCCCGAGATGACCGACGAGCAGGTTGAGTATGTTGCCGCAAAGATCAGGGAGTTTTTTGGGAAAGCCTGATGTATCCAGCAAATCGCTGGTGATGGAACTGGTTGCGGTCGGGCTGATCCTGGCCGCGCTGCTGGCGATACGGCTTTATGCTCTCGAGGCCGACCCGCCCATCGGGCTGTCGGTCTCTACCGATGTCTATACCGACACGCCCCAGTATACACTGTCTGCCAAGCAGTATGTCGCGAGCGGCGATATCAACCCGTACGACGACCATCGCTTTGTCTTTTTTATCAAGTCGAGCGTGACCGTGATGGCCATAGCGATTTTCAAGCTGTTCGGCGTGAGCATGTACTCCAGTAACCTGGTCGGTTTGTTTTTTGCGTTCGGCGCCATGTTCCTGTTCTACCTGTTGGTGCGCAAGAGCTCCGGCCCGCTGGCGGCGGTCTTCTACCTGATTGTCATCGGCCTGAACTATAATCTCATTTTCTACGGGCGGCTTCCGTTTTTGGAACACGCCATGACCTTTTTCGCCTTTGCCTCGGTGACGGTGCTCGCCTATTGGCCGGGGCGGGTCGGTTATCTGGCGGCCGGTCTGTTGCTGGCGGTCGGTATCTTTTTCGGAAAAGTCATCGGGCTGGTCTTTCTCTTTCCGTTCGCATGTTATCTGGCATACCGCTTCGCTTTTGAGCAGAAGCAGGAACGCCTGCTAAAGCCCGGTCTGTTTGTGGCCGGATTCGCGGCAGTAACGGTATTCTGGTTATTCTTTTCTTACCTGCCGATGCGCGAACAGGTTACCGGCTACCTGGGTGAACAGGCTCTTTCACTTTACGGCGCGCCGGATGGCTTGAAGTCGTTTAGCGGATTTATCAGGAAGTTCGTCAGCTTCGGAGAACACTCCAAACTCGTTCAGCGGATGAAACCTGCCGGACTGCTGGCGCTGGTCTTTCTGGGCATGATCTTCCTGCGCATGTTGAAGGTCCGGTCATGGAAATCCGGCTTTGATCGATTCAACGGGCTGCACGTCTTTTTTGCGGCAATGATAGTCGGTTTTTACGGTGCCCTGATGATCTGGAACTATCGCCCGCTACGCTATCAACTGGTGCTGATTTACCCGGTCTGTGCGGCGGCGGCCGTGATACTCGACCGGCTCTGGCGCGAGTGGAGAAGCGACCCGCCCGAGCGGGTTCCCTGGGCTTATCTGCTGCTGATCTATCCGCTGGTGCTGGTGCCGGTATACCAGTTCACCCAGTTTTGGGTTGAGGGGGGCGGCGAGAGGTTTCACTTTTCCGACTATATCATGCCGACAGCCATGTGGGCGTTCCTGATTTCGATGTTGATCTTTATCCTGGTTAGTTTGTACAAAAGAGGATTGATCCCGAGAATTCCTCTGTTCGGCAGGGCGGTGGTACTGATTCTGTTTGTAATGATATTGGTCAAGGGCGTGGGCGACTATCAGTACTGGGCGGAAAGACCGTCGATGAGCGCCCGTGACAACAGCCGTGATTTGGGCATGCTGCTTAGCGAAGGGGCGGTCCTCTCGGGGCCGTTTGCCGGCGAGTTGACCCTTGAAAACGATGTCGGGACGGTAATACACATGTTCGGTGTCACCGAGGCGGACCCGGATCTGTTCAAAAGATTCCCGATCACCCACCTGGTGCTGGATCAGGGCAATGAGGATCGGGCGAGGCTGGACTACCCGACAGTGATGGATTCAGCTACCCATATTTTGACTTATCATATCGGGGTGAAAAAGGTGCGCCTGTTCCGAATCGCCGGTCAAACCGGCAATCCGACCGCTGACGCTTACCGGTTGTCGCGGTTTGAGCAACTGCAGCTTGAGTTTACACAGGAAAGCTCCGGGCGGCGTAATGAGCTGGCGGTGGAGTTTTTACAGCAGTATCCCGATAATATATCATGCTACCTGTTGTTGGCCGAAGCAGCCGAAAAAGACAATGTTTTTCCCCTGGCCGAGGCGATGTACAAAAAAGCAGTTGAGTTTTCGCCCACCAATTATAATCTTAATGCCAGGTTGGCCAAATTTTGCGGTGACCGCCTCGAGGAATCGGCCACTCGCCGCTATCGGGAGCAGGCAGTGTACTATTATGAAGAAGCTATCAAGTATGCGCCGACTGTAACCCGGCTCACGGAATCACTGAATCGGATTAAGGATACTAAAATTGACTGACAAGCTCGAAAACAATCTTCTGGTTTCGACAATTGTTCCGGCCCTGAACGAAGAGGGCAATATCGATG
>DAOWIC010000347.1 GCA_030641085.1 Calditrichota bacterium | reverse complement strand
ATGCTCACCGGCCAATTTGCTGACGGCATAAGTCCACCGGGCTTCGCCCACCGCGCCGATCTGGGTGGTATCCTTCTCGCCGGAACGGAACGCTGACTGCCCAAACACTTCGCTGGTAGAGAAATCAAGAAATCTCTCAAGTCCCGGCAACGTCTGAGCGGCTTCAAGCGTCTTGGCCGTACCGACCATATTGACTCGCATCGTGTCGGTCGGGCTTTTGATTACGGTGTCGATCCCGGCTATAGCCGCGCAATGGATAACGATATTTGACCCACGCATGGCGTCGCGGAGGGCCGGATATTCCAGGATATCGCCTTTAATCATGGAGAGATTCTTATGATTGACGAACGGTTTATCGGCAATCGAATTTCTTCGGAAATCGTCATAAATGACAACTTCATTCTGCTCAACGAGCCGTCCTGCAAGTGTGGAACCGAGGAACCCTGCCCCGCCGGTTATGAAGATGCGCTTGCCTTTGATGGGAATATCGTTTACCGACATGGCGGCTTCGTATGGAATCGATCGCATTTGAAACTCCTATTTTCTTACAATCAATTGGTGCTGGGAACCGGTCCGATTGGTTCGCACTCGACTCGCACAGCTACTGATATTTTATCGGCCTGCTGTGCGATTCACTTTAGCCCAACTTTAAGCTTGAAAAACAGCCTGCATAGCAGGTTTATAATAGAAAAGTTCCGATAAGAAGGATAAGATGCCGGATATCAGGAAAAATCACACCGCCAGTTCGCTCCCTGCCGAATGCGAACCGCCCATCCCCATTGCCCGTCCCTGCTACGACGAAGCCGAAGAAACAGCAGTGGCCGCGGTGTTGCGGTCGGGATGGGTCGGTCAGGGGCCACAGGTCGCCGCTTTTGAGGAGGTTTTCGCAGAGTACCTTGGTTTTGGCCATGCCGTTGCGGTCAGTTCCGGAACCAGCGCCCTGCACCTGGCCTTGCTGGCAGCCGGTATCAAGCCGGGCGATGCGGTGATTATGCCGTCGTTTACTTTTGTGGCGACAGCTAATGCAATCGAATATATCGGAGCGCGGCCGGTGCTGGTTGATATCAATCCGGCCACGTTCAACATAGACCCGGATAGCGTTTCGGCTACTCTGGATAGCCTTAATCCCGATGAGCGGTCTAATGTGAAAGCTATCATGCCGGTTTCGCTTTTTGGCCGGTGTGCTCCGATGGGCGAGATCAAAGCTCTGGCCGGGCAGTATGGCTGGAAAATAATCGAAGATGCTGCCTGCGGTTTGGGAGCTTCGCATCACGGAATCTCGGCCGGTCGTGAGGCCGAGATGGCCTGTTTCAGTTTTCATCCGCGCAAGGTGATCTGCACCGGCGAAGGCGGGATGGTTACCACCGATGACTCCCGTGTCGCTGACTCGGTCCGCACTCTGCGAAATCATGCCGCTTCGGTTTCCGGTCATGATCGTCATACCGGCACCGGCGGTTCCCGTCTGCCCGATTTCAAGCAGTTGGGCTACAATTATCGGATGACCGACATACAGGCGGCAATCGGAATCGAACAGATGAAAAAATTGCCTCAGTTTTTGGCGACACGAAGAGAGGCGGCGGCAGTATATGATAGGCTTCTCGAATCAATCCCGCACATCAAGGCGCCGGTTGTACCGGAGGGGCACATCCACGCCTATCAGAGTTACGTTTGCCTTTATCGCCCCGATGAAGCGCTCAGCGGTCAATCTATCGACACCGCAGCGGTAGAAAAACTTGCGTGTCATCGTAACGATTTGATGGATCGACTGGAACGCGCCGGTATCGCCACCCGGCAGGGCACTCACGCCGTTCACACGCTGGCATATTATCGTGACCGATACTGTTTCAAGGCCGACGATTTCCCTGCGTCGTTGATGGCTGATCGGTTGTCACTCGCGCTGCCGTTGTACTATGGCATAACACCGGCTGATCAGGAACGGGTGGTGACCGCTTTGACAAACTCCTTGTAGTGGTGTTATGGCAGCCGACTCACTTAAGACAGGCT
>DAOWIC010000156.1 GCA_030641085.1 Calditrichota bacterium | reverse complement strand
TGCCGGTTGTTGACGGCCAGAATGGTGAGGTCGTTGCCAATCCGGAGGGCCAGGCGCAGATAGATCCCAGTTTTCGGGCTATAATGAGCAACCTCCCGCTCGCTTTGGGTGCCGATCCTGCAACACTTGCCGACCCGACCGCCGGGATGGCCGAGGCTGTTGCCGATGACGGTTTGCTTGCAATGGAAGATGAGCTGCTGCAGCCGTTTGTGGACGATATCAAAAATCGCAGCCTGAAGGAACTGCTGGTCACGCGTCCGATTGAATCGGAGGCCGGTAATTATAAGGTGCTCGAGGCCTCGGTCAGTGATGGTACGTTGAATCTAACCGTTGCAGGCAAAAGCGATTCGAACCAGACGATTAGACTGTCTGTCCCGGTGGAACTGCTTCAGCAGTCGTCCGATCAGATGGCTTCCTGGTCCGGCGCACAGGAGCGAGTGCCGCTGGTGAATTCTTCGAGCAATGACCTGGCGGTTGAAAAGCTCCTGTCGCAGATGAATCTCAAGGAGCTTCAGATCAGCGCCGGTAGCGAAACGCTCAATCCGAACAAGCTCGACCTGACCCTGACCTCCGACAACGCCAGCCTGATGCTCAAAGGCCGGGTGGCGAAAAAAGATATCAAAGCTGTCGCGGAAATGCCCGTGGCGGAGACTATAGAAGAGAGCGCGACCGTAGTGAAAGCGGCCCGCAACGCCGCCGATCTTACCGGTCAGCTTTCCCCGCGCGCGAAATCGACCAACTCGCAGAATGTCACGCCGACAGCGACTGCCGATCCAAATCCGATCTGGGATGGCGCCTCTGCTTCAACCGCCAAAAGCGAGGCCGCGCAAAATGCGGTCGATCTGCTCACCGGTCGGTTGAAAGGAAATGGGGCGCTAACGGAGTTTGACCTTGCCGATAGATTCACGGCGAAGGGCGAAGCCGCGCAAAGCACCAATCAGACCCAGGCATTTGATACCGTTTTCGGACTGGAAAAGGCCGAAAGCAGTCATCTGTCGGGCCAGGTGAAAACCACCGCCCGGCCGTTGCGCTTTACATTGCCGGAAGACCTCGGCGCCACATTGAAGCCGAATGGCCAGTCGATCATGATCCGCATTGAACCGGATCATCTTGGTCCGGCCAAATTGAGCCTGTGGATGAGCGACGACAAGTTGAACGCTCGCCTCGTGGTCAGCAGTGTCGAAGCGAGAAAGGCTATCGAGCATTCGGTCGACAAGCTGATCTCGCAGTTGGCTGATGCCGACATCGACGTGGAACGAATCGAAGTATCCGTCGGGGGCGACGCCGAACGTCATCAGTTCCACGAACGCCGTCCGCGCTGGCAGAATACCGAACAGAAATATAGAGTTGATCTCGATAACGACATAACGGAAACGGAAGCAGCAGTCAAACATGCCGCTGCGGTCACCTCCGGCTATCACGTGAGTGAGACCGGGGTTAACCTGTTGGCATAGGAGAGACTTATGGGAATTATATCACCAGTAGCAATCGATGCCAGCGGCAATCCGATCGCGACCGGCAGCGAGCAGACGCTAGGCAAGGACGAGTTCCTTCAGTTGCTGGTCACCCAGTTGCAGTACCAGGATCCGCTGGAACCGATGTCCGACACGGAGTATATCGCCCAGTTGGCCCAGTTCTCGTCGCTGGAGCAGATGCAGAATATCGCCGATGGGCTGGAGGTTTCCAACGAATGGGATTATCTGCAGATGCAGTCGTTGAACAACGTTCTCTCCACGAACCTGATCGGCACCGATGTCAAAGCTACCTATGACGAGATCTACATCGATTCCGAATCCACGCCGAAGATCTCGTATCAGTTGGACTCGCACGCGGAGACGGTGCAGATTACTGTCAAGGATTATGACGGTAACACGGTCGCGACGCTGACGGAAGAGAACATAGACGAGGGTCAGCACACCCTGAGCTGGGACGGTCGTGATTCATACGGCAATCGGGTTCCCGAAGGCAATTACACGCTTGAAATATCTGCCACCAACATGAGTGGCAATGAAATCGACGCCAGTCTGACGTTGATCGGCAAGGTCGAGTCTATCGTCTATCGTGACGGTGCGGCCTATCTGACTGTCGGGGGTACCGAGATTCCGCTCGGCGAGGTCGAGGTTATCAGCGAACCGGGCAGCCTGACCGGCGATACCGGCGACACCGATGACAGCGACTCGTCCGGCGACGGAGACCTTTAGGAGTAACCAGCGATGAGTATCGGACAGGGAGTAAAGATAAACAACTATCAGCGACCGATAGATCTTATCGATATCGCCAACCGCGGCAAAGCGGTCGAGACTACGGCTACCGCCGAGCAGCCTTCTTTTAAGGAGATGTTCTCGAAGGAACTGGCCGGCGCCCGCGATATCGCCTTTTCCAAGCACGCCCATGCCCGGTTGTTTTCGCGCGGTATCGAACTGTCCGAAGAAAAACTGAACGAGGTCGCCGATGCGATCGACAAAGCCGAATCCAAGGGATCGCGCGAGACTCTCATTCTCGACGATAACACGGGCTATGTCGTGTCGGTCCCCAGTCGGACGGTAGTCACGGTCTTCGACCGGGAAAACCTCCGGGACGGCGTAGTAACATCAATCGATTCAGCGGTGATAATCTAATGAAGACAAGAGACAGCAACAGAAATAGTAACAAAACCAGAATCGGACTTCATTCTGATGAAGAGGTTCTGTCGAAAGGAATGGAGGAAACCAAACCATGATGGCATCACTGTTTTCCGGTGTGTCCGGTTTGAAGAATCACCAGATGAAACTGAATGTGATTGGTAACAATGTTGCCAACATCAACACGATCGGTTTCAAAGCAAGCCGGGTCAATTTTCAGGAAGCCCTGGTCCAGACGACCAAGGGCGCTGGACGCCCCTCATCCGTGACCGGCGGTACCAACCCGGTACAGCTCGGTCTGGGCATGCAGGTGGCATCAATCGACACCCTGTTCCAGCAGGGCGGTCTTGAAACAACCGGCCAGATCACCGACCTGGCGATCCAGGGTTCGGGTTTCTTTGTGCTCGGTGACGGCAACGACAACAGCTTCTACACGCGAGCCGGGGCTTTCGGCTTCGACTCCAACTCGAACCTGGTAGACCCGTCGAGCGGCCTTTACGTAATGGGCAAGATGGCCGATTCCAGCGGTGAAATATCGTCGCTGGCGACCACCAGCCGCATCACGATTCCGTTCGGTCAGCAGGATCCGGCCCGGGGCACGACTGAAATTTCATTGGCCAACAACCTGAACGCGTCCGCAACCGATTCGGTGGCGACGCTTATTTCGGCCGGCAGCTCCAACGCCAACGCCGTTTCCGGCACGGCAATCGATGGTGTCGGCGGCACCCACACGATCTCAATCGCGGGCGCGCAAGCGCAGCAGGCTTCGGCCACCAGCGCCAACCTGCCGGCTCTGGTTATCACTCCCAGCACAGTGTTGGGTCCCGGCGGCCTCGGCGTGACCGACTTTTCCGGCTTCACTATCACTGTGGATAATTCGCGGACGGAGACTGTGACCGGTCTCACCGCCACCTCGAGTGTCAGCGATCTTATTGATGCAATGAATCTTATTGACGGTATTACCGTCGAAGTCATCGGTGGTGAAATCCAGGTAACCCGTGACAAGGCGGGTGATCCGTCCGCGTACGGTTTCGAGACATCGGCCGCAAGCGCCGGTGACATAGTCAATGTCATCTTCGGCGAAGCGGCCGGTAACACCTTTTTATCATCGGGTGGCGCCGCCTCGACCTTTGTGGCGATCGATACGTTCGTGCCGACCAAAGGCACTCTGCCGGTCGGACCTCCTCCCTCGCTGGAGCTGGTCTATGACGAACACACCGGTCTGGTAATCGGTCTAAAAGGCATTGGCGGCGGCGGTATCGAGGCAACAACCTTCTCCGGCGGCCTCACGGCCACGACCCCGGGCAACGAACTGATAGTCGAGACTGATGACACAACTCATTCGACGTCAATTGCCGTTTATGACTCTCAGGGCGGAAAACATACCGTCACTCTGGAGTTCTTTAAATCGGCCATCGATAACCGCTGGGAGTGGGAAGCGTCCACGCTTGGCAACGAATCGGTTACGATCGGCAGCACCGGCTATGTAAGTTTTAACCCCGACGGTTCGTTGAACACGTTCGCCTACAACGGCGGCGCGCAGGGAGTCTCGATTGACCCCAACAACGGCGCCGAGACTATGAACGTGGCAATCGATGCCGGTACGGTGAGTACTTTTGACGGTCTGACCGGTTTCACCTCCAGCGGCCATACGGCCTCCATCATTGCTCAGGACGGTTACGGCCTGGGCAGCCTGGAGCAGATCGCCATTGACCAGGGCGGCAGTATCTCCGGTATCTTCTCCAACGGCGTGACGCGAATTCTGGCCCAGATAACCCTGGCAGATTTCAACAACCAGGCCGGTTTGGTTAAGATTGGCAGATCGCTCTACCAGCCCTCGGCCAACTCGGGTGAAGCGGTTGAAGGCGTGGCGGGCGAGACGATTGCCGGGACAATCAGTTCCGGAGCGCTCGAGTCATCGTCGGTGGATATCGCGCAGGAATTCACGAATATGATTACGGCCCAGCGCGGCTACCAGGCCAACGCTAGGATTATCACCACCTCCGACTCCATGCTCGAAGAACTGGTGAATATCAAGAGGTAATTAGCAGATGATTAAGGTCACTCGATTAAATGACACCGAACTCGTGATCAACGCTGATCTGATCGAGTTTGTGGAATCGATTCCGGACACCATTATCAGTCTTACCACCGGTAAGAAGATCATGGTCAAGGAGACGATCGATGAGGTCATCGAGCGGGTGGCCCGGTTTAAAAGGATATCCGGCACCCGATTGACACAGGCGGGCGCCGGCGCCTTACCAGAAGGAAACTGATGATGACTAACGAAGATGATAAGACAATGGTGCAGGGCGGTGCCGAGGCCCAGTCACCCGATGCGGGTGAGGGCAAGAAAGGCTCGTCAAAAAAGCTGATTCTATTCGGTGGTATCGGCGCGGGGGTCATCGCGCTGGGCATAGTGTTAGCTCTGTTTGTGATCGGGCCGATGATGTCCGATTCATCCGGCGAAGACGGCGAGCAGATTGAGCAGTCGGATTCGGATAAGAAACCGGCCCAGCATGCCAAGCCCAAAAAGAAGAAGAAGAGCAGAGGCGAGCATGGCGAGGCGACGATCTACTCCATCAAGGATATCGTGATCAATCCGGCCGGTACCGGCGGTTCGCGGTTCCTTTCGGTGTCGATCAGCTTTGAGCTGGATTCGCCGGAGATGGCGGCCGAATTCGAGGGGCGCGATCCGGTTATCCGGGATGCCCTGATAACGATTCTCTCCTCCAAAACGGTGGCCCAGTTGACCGACACCAAGCAGAAAGAGATCACGCGCTATCAGATCAAAAAGCGCGTTTCCCGGTTGATGGAAACCGAAGAGGTGGCCGGAGTATATTACACGGACTTTGTACTTCAGTAAAGGTGTGAGTTGTGGCAAAGATTCTATCACAGGACGAGATAGACGCTCTATTGACAACCGTCTCTAAGGGTGACAGCGACAAGGACTTCGACAATATCGACCAGGACAAGCTCAGGTCGGTTATTGCGTACGACTTCAAGCATCCCAACCGCGTCTCGAAAGACCAGATCCGCACGCTGGAAAATATGCACGACAATTTCGCCGGTCAGTGCGGCTCGACGTTGTCGTCGGTTATGCGAACCATCGTCGACGTCGACCTGGTCTCCGTTGACCAGATAACTTACAGCGAATTCATTATGTCGCTGGTGACACCGTCGTGCACCTACACATTCTCGGCCGAACCGCTCGAGGCAGTCAGTTTGATCGACTTCAATCCGACGCTGACCTTTTCTTTTATCGACCGCATGTTCGGCGGCAACGGCAAGATCCTCGAGACCGAACGCGAACTGACCGGTATCGAGCGCTCGGTGATCGGTCGATTGGCGCAAAAACTATATCGCGATCTCGAACGCTCCTGGGAAAATATCCTGAAAATCAAGGTCGCGCAAAAAAGTTTTGAGACCAACCCGCAGTTTATCCAGATTGTGGCGCCCGGCGAGACGGTGGTAGTCGTATCGTTTCAGATCAAGCTGTTCCAGTCAACCGGCCTGCTCACGGTATGCTATCCGTACATGGCCCTGGAACCGATCATTTCGAAGCTTTCCGCCCAGAACTGGATCGATGCGACCAAGAAAAAAAATCAGGAAAGCGATCGCGAAACGAACCTATACAATCTGGAGAAGGTCGGTGTCAACATGGCGGCCAACCTGCTCACGACCAATATCAAGGTGCGCGATTTCCTTGATCTGAATGTAAATGACGTAATTCCGTCGGAGATGAAAATATCAGAGCCGGTGGAAATCTTTGTCAATCATAGTTTGAAGTTTCACGCCCGGGCGGGACTGTCCGGCAAGAAACGGGCGATTCAGATGACCGGTTTTGTGGAAGAGAACATGGAGGTTAAAGATAATGAGTGATGAAAAAGATCTTAACGTAGCGGCCGAAAACGAGGCGGTCGAGGAGAACGTCGGGACTCCTCCGGACGAGGCGGCCGAGATGCCCGATGCCGCCGTGCCCGATGCCGCCGTGCCCGATGATGTCGCCGGCGCGAACGAAGCCGCTGGCGCGGACGAAGCCGCTGGCGCGGACGAAGCCGATGACAAGGTGGTTAACAACGGTGATGCCTCCGAGGATGATGCCGAGGCGGCCATGATGGCCATGCTCGAAGATATGCCCGCCGATGATCAGAAGGCTGATGTCAACGATATCGATTTCCCCCAGACATCGGTCTCCAAAGCGGAGTTTCAGCAGCTCTCGGAGCCGTCGGCGTCGCCCGAAACAAGAAATATCGATTTGCTGATGGACGTCAACCTGCCGATTTCGATTGAGCTCGGTCGGACGAAAATGTCCATCTCCGATATCCTGTCGCTCGGACCCGGATCGGTCGTGGAGTTGGCCAAGCTGGCCGGCGAACCGGTTGATGTTCTGGTGAACCAGAAAATTGTCGCCCGGGGCGAGGTGGTGGTTATTGACGAAAATTTCGGCGTCAGGGTTACCCAGTTGATGACGGCCGAGGAAAGGTTGAAGGCCCTTGGAGAAGAGCAGTAAACACAGACGCCGCTCGCACCTGATAGTCGCCGCCATTCTGATGGTGGCCCTGCTCGGACTGCTCGTGATCAATACCGATCGCGTCAGCGCCGAGAGGTCGGCGGACCCGGTCAGCCAGGAGGCAACCACCGGAGGTGTCAGCGCCGGCAATACGGCCTTTTTCTCGTCGGCCATGCCCTCGCTCGTGAAACTGCTGAGCGCGCTGGCGGTGGTCATCCTCTGCATCTATGTCGGCGTTTTCCTGCTGAAAAAGCTGATGGGGAGAAAGTACACCGGCGGCGGCAGATCAGACGCTCTGGAGGTGATCGAAAGCTCCTATGTCGGTCCGAAAAAGACCGTGACGCTTCTGCGTGTGGGGGAGAGGGCGGTCCTGGTCGGAGTGGCCGAGAACCAGATGTCGATGCTGACCGAACTCAGCCGCGACGAAACAGCCAAGATCCTGGAGCAGAGCCGCTCAGAGGAAGAACAGCCGATGAATTTCAAATCAATACTCTCGACAGCCTCTGATAAGCTGAGGGAGATCGGACTGAAGAGAGAGAAAAAAGCCGCTTTAGAGGCTTAGTCGGACGGATTACACCGTCCCAGTGGCGCCGGATGCGCCTCGTGACAGGATGTCGCGATTTACAGAAAGATATAGGATATGAAACGCTTCTTAAAGAAACTCACTCTGCTTGGCGGCAGCATCATGCTCACCGCAGTCGCCGCCACTGCTCAGACTCTGCCAAAAATCTCCATTGAAGTGGGCGAAACTACCGATCCGGGTGAACTTTCCACTACTTTGCAGATCGTGATCCTGATGACGGTCCTGACGCTGGCGCCATCGATCCTCATCATGACGACATCGTTTATCCGCTTCTCGGTTGTGCTGTCGTTCCTTCGCAACGCGATGGGTATCCAGCAGATGCCACCGAATCAGCTTCTGGTCGGACTGGCGCTGATTCTGACTTTCTTTGTCATGTCGCCGGTGGTGAGCCAGTCATACAA
The DNA here is from genome assembly GCA_030641085.1 of Calditrichota bacterium. Classification (GTDB taxonomy): domain Bacteria; phylum Zixibacteria; class MSB-5A5; order GN15; family FEB-12; genus DAOWIC01. Next base: position 3,153 of record DAOWIC010000156.1, on the reverse strand, counting down.
CGAAGGTATCAAACCGTACCTTGACGAGGAGATAAGCAAAGAGGAAGCGTTCGATAAGGCCCTAAGGCCGTTCCGCGAATTTATGCTCTCGCAGACACGTGAGAAAGACCTGGCGCTGTTTGTCGATATCGCCAACCTGGACGAGCCCGACAACGCCGATGAGATTCCGTTCCATGTCCTCGTACCGGGCTATGTCATATCCGAGCTGCGTACCGCGTTTCAGATTGGATTCGTTCTGTTTGTGCCCTTTCTGGTGATCGATATGGTGGTCGCGTCGATTCTGATGTCGATGGGTATGATGATGTTGCCGCCGATTATTGTCTCGTTACCGTTTAAGATTTTGCTTTTTGTGCTGGTGGACGGCTGGTATTTGCTGGTGAAGTCGCTGGTCGAATCATTCCACTTATAGAAGGGAAGAACTCAGATGAACCCGCAAATGGTTGTTTCGATCGGTCGTGAGGCGTTGATGGTAACGCTGATGATTGCCGGCCCGCTGCTTCTGGCCGGACTCATTGTCGGCGTCGTGATTTCGATTTTTCAGGCGGTCACGCAGATACAGGAGATGACGCTCACCTTTGTGCCGAAGATTCTCGCCATCGGTCTGGCGCTGCTGATTTTTCTGCCCTGGATGATCAATATAGCGACCGATTTCGCCCGCCACATGTTCGAGCTTATTCCAACCCTGGTCGGCTGACCAAAAACCGCGCCCCGTGCGCGATTTGAACTTTTTTCCAACAGCGCTGGTAAAATTTTCCACAGAGTATTGTCGCTCTTCCATTTTCCAAAAAATCCCCAAATGTAAGTGGCTGGCTAACAGGCCGTTAGAAAACTTTAACGGCCTGTTTCAAACTGGCACACGGTTTGTGATAGCTAAAAGCGATCAACCATAAGAGTAGGGACTAAACCTTGTTTGACTTCATAAACTTCGGCGCGGATAAGCTTCAGATTCTACTGTTGATACTGGTGCGGACCTCCGGCGTGGTGGCCATCGCCCCGGTATTCAGCGACACCGGAATCCCCAAGCTGATTCGAGTCGCTTTGGTTTTATTGCTGTCGATGGTTCTGGTGCCGGTTCTGGGTGACACCGTCAACATACCGGTGGCGGAGTCGGTCTGGCAACTGACCGGTTATGTCCTCAACGAACTCCTGGTCGGCGTGATCATCGGCCTCATGTTCAAATTCATCTTCATCGCCGTTCTGACCGCCGGCTCGCTGATCGGCTACCAGATCGGCTTCATGATGGCGAACTTGTTCGACAAAAGTCTGAACACCCAGGTTTCGCTGATCGGCCGTTTTTGGCATATCATCGCTATTCTGCTCTTTCTGGCGATCAACGGACATCATCTGATCATCAACGCTTTTGCGGAAAGTTACCTGGTGATCCCGCCGGGAGCCGTGGGGCTCTACGGTTCGGCGGGGGAACTGATAATAAAATACTCAGCCTACATCTTTGTCATTGCGCTCAAGGTGGCCGCTCCGGTTATGGTTTCGCTCTTTCTGATCGACGTCTCGCTCGGGACAATCGCCAAGACGATGCCGACGATGAATGTTTTCTTCGTCGGGTTCCCGATCAAGATCGGCGCCGGTCTGATGGTCATGGCCATGGCTCTGCCGATTTTCGCCTATGTCATGGAGCGTGCTTTGGAGTACTTCGACCGCGGGCTGGCTGATCTCTTAATGGTTATAGGACGGGCATAGCGACCAATGGCTGAACAGGGTTTTCAGGAAAGAACCGAAAAAGCGACCGGGCGGCGCCGGAAAAAGGCACGCGATGAAGGCAAGGTCGTAAAGTCGATGGAGTTGAACGCCGCCGCGATGCTTTTTGCGGGCTTCACGACTCTGCTGCTGGCCGGTCCCTACGTGGCCGATCAGGTCATGCAGCTAATGAGTACCAGCATGGCCAACGCTCCGCATATCGCGATATCGGATCCGACCTATGTCACCGTCTTCGCCAACAGCATGCAAAAGTATTTTCTGATTCTCGGTCCGATCCTGGTGGCGATGACCGCCGTGGCGCTGGGTGTCAATGTCGCTCAGGTGGGCTTTCAATTCACCTCCAAGGCGCTCGAGCCGAAACTCGACAAGCTAAACCCGGTCAACGGCCTCAAGCGGCTCTTTTCGCTGAAATCACTGGTACAGTTGGTGCGTGACACACTCAAGCTGGCCATCATCGGCTTTGTCGCCTACAAGGCGCTCGCCAGCGAGTTCGACTCGTTTTTCCTGCTGCCGGATATGTCGGTGGTGCAGATCGCCGGAACGATGGGCATGTTGGCGGTCAAGATGGCGCTCAAGATCGGCGCGGTAATACTGGTGATCGCTGTGCTCGATTATGTCTACCAGAAATACGAATTTGAAAAATCGATCCGAATGTCCAAGCAGGATATCAAGGACGAATACAAAGATACCGAAGGTTCACCGCAGCTCAAGGCACGCGCGAGACAGATGCAAAGAGAGATCGCGCGCCGGAGAATGATGTCGGGCGTGCCGACTGCCGACGTGGTCGTGACCAACCCGACCCACCTGGCGGTGGCGCTCAAGTATGATACCGAAGAGATGGGGGCGCCGACTGTGATCGCCAAGGGCCAGCGTCTGATGGCGCAACGCATCAAGGAGATCGCCTACGAGCATAATATCCCGGTGATCGAAGACAAGCCGCTGGCAAGGATGCTCTACAAGATGTGCGAAATAGGTCAGGTCATTCCCTCCAACCTGTACCGGGCGGTGGCCGAATTGCTCGCCTATGTCTACAAACTCAAGGGAAAGACGCTGAACTGATATGAGTCAGACTATGGGACAACAATCGCTGCTTGAGAAACTCGCCGCGCGCTCCGATATCGCCCTCGCCCTGGGCGTGGTGGGTATTATCGGCGTGCTGGTCATTCCGATACCGACCTCGCTGCTGGACTTCTGTCTCGGTTTCAATATCGCCTTTTCGCTGGTGGTCCTTCTGACCACCCTGTATGTCACCCGGCCGCTGGACCTGTCGGTCTTCCCGGGCATGCTTCTGATAGTAACCCTGATGCGTCTGTCGCTGAACGTCGCCTCGACGCGACTCATCCTCGGCCAGGCCTACGCCGGTGAGGTGATCAACTCCTTCGGCAACTTCGTCGTTCAGGGTAACTACGTCGTCGGCTTCATTGTCTTTGTCATCCT
>DAOWIC010000240.1 GCA_030641085.1 Calditrichota bacterium | reverse complement strand
TACAATGCAGGTACGCTCTACCACTATTATAGTCATTCTTCACAACGGCAAGGCAGCTATGGCCGGGGACGGTCAGGTTACGTTTGACGAGACGGTAATGAAAACAAAGGCCAGCAAGATCCGTACTCTCTATGACGGACAGATATTGGTCGGGTTTGCCGGCGCGGTGGCCGACGCCCTGACGCTGTACGAACTGCTGGAGAAAAAAACCGACGAGTACTCGGGCAATCTGCCCAAGGCGGTCGTGGAACTGGCCAAAGATTGGCGGACCGATCGCGCCCTGCAGAAACTGGAGGCAATTATCGCCGTCACCGACAAGAAGCACGTCTTCCTGGTCAGCGGCACCGGTGAGGTGATCGAACCGGATGACGGCATTGTCGCGATAGGCTCCGGCGGCACCTACGCCCTGGCGGCGGCTCGCGCGATCATGTGGGCCAGCCCGAAGCTTAGCGCCGAAAAGGTGGCCCGAAAGGCGCTGGAGATCGCCGCCGATATCTGCATCTACACTAACAACAACATCAATGTGGAAACGCTGAAATGAATGACAATTACCTGACTCCGAGACAGATTGTAGAACATCTCGATAAACATATTATCGGACAGGACCGGGCGAAAAAATCGGTCGGTATCGCACTGCGCAACCGCTGGCGGCGGCAAAACGCGCCGGAAGAGATGCGCCGGGAGATCCTGCCGAACAATATCATCATGATCGGCCCGACCGGTGTCGGCAAAACCGAAATCGCGCGCCGTCTGGCCGATCTGGCCGGGGCGCCCTTTATCAAGGTCGAGGCGTCGAAATTCACCGAGGTCGGATATGTCGGCCGCGATGTCGAGGCGATGGTGCGCGATCTGGTCGATATCGCCGTCAACATGGTCAAGCAGGAGCAGTCCAAAGATCTGGAGACGAAAGCCCGCGCCAATGCTCTGGAACGATTGCTCGATCTGATGCTGATGCCGTCTCCGCGAGCGCTGCCGCCCAAGGAAGGCGATTTGGAAGAGCAGAAGGAATCGATAGCCCGTACGCGCGAAAAGTTCCGAAAGAAATTTATCGACGGTAAGCTGAACGGCCGCGAGGTGGAACTCGAGGCGCCGCAGAGCCAGTTCCCGGTAGTGGAGATTTTCTCGCCGATGGGCATGGAAGAACTGGGTGTCAATTTCCAGGAGATGTTCTCCGGACTGATTCCCAAAAAGACCAAGCGACGCAAAATGTCGGTGCCGGAGGCGTACAAGTTCCTGTGCAACGAAGAACTGGGGCGGCTGTTGAACATGGATGATGTCATTTCCGAGGCGCTGCATCGTGTGGAGGAGTCGGGGATAATCTTTGTCGACGAGATCGACAAAATCGCCGGTGACAGTTCACGCACCGGTCCCGATGTCAGCCGCGAGGGCGTGCAGCGCGATATCCTGCCGCTGGTCGAAGGATGTGGTGTCACAACCAAGTACGGCATGATTCACACTGACCATATCCTATTTATCGCCGCGGGCGCTTTCCACGCCGCCAAGCCATCGGATTTGATCCCCGAGCTTCAGGGACGGTTCCCGATCCGGGTCGAACTTGACTCGCTTACCGCCGAGGATTTCGAGCGCATTCTTACCGAGCCGAAAGCCTCGCTGGTCAAGCAGTACAAGGCGTTGCTCGGTGCCGAGGGTCTGAATCTGGAATTCTCCGCCGACGGTATCCGTCGTATCGCCCGTTACGCCGAGAGAGTGAATCGCGACACAGAAAACATCGGCGCCCGGCGGCTGCATACGATTCTGACTACGCTGCTGGAGGATATCCTGTTCGAGCCTCCCGCCGGCAAGAAGAAGATCACCGTCACCGGACGCATGGTCGAAAAGAGCCTGGCGGGCATAATCGAGGACGAGGACCTCAGTAAGTATATCCTGTAGGGTGTATAGGATCAGCGGACCGGATCTGATTAACCGGATCAGATCCGTGTGATCATGACATCACCGACAAAAGTGTTGCAGGCGATATACAGCTTCTTTTCGGCGGTGTCATAGTCGGGTGTGCGCGAATCGACATTGTTACCGAAGCCGCTGGCCCGCCGCCCCTCGAGGTCGATATCCCCCACGAAATTGGAGCAGTGGGCAAATACCGCCATGTCGCGCGGAACGAACAGGCGAACATCGCCGACAAAGGTGGAAATGATAATGCGGTTCAGTCCTTTAGCCAATTCGCCTCCCATCAGTTTTATCTGAACATCGCCGACTCCGGATGAAACCTCCACACTCTGCATTATGACACCGTTCAAATCGATGTGGATGTCGCCAATTACACGGCTGTATTTCAGCTTGCCGGTGGGATCAACCTGCGGCCCGTCGGAGGTCTGCCAATGCTGCCGACTCTCGTGCGTTCCGCTTTGAAACGAGGACTGCGCCCTGCCCGCCGATGATTCCGTTTCGGCCGGTCCGGCTGCGTCAGCTCGGTAGTTACCCTGGGCGGATGGCCCGACTTTCGGTCCCGGGGGTGGGGGAGGAGGTGGACCGTACGGCTGCCCGGCGGTAGACTGGTCGGTCGATTGGTCGTAGTAAGCTCTCGTGCCGGTATCGTGGCGCTTGCGCATGATGAGCCAGATACCGAGTGCAATCAGCCCCCCCGGTATGAGGTACTCGAAAAAAAGTTCATCCAAACCCAGCGACTGCACCAGAAGCAGGGCGCCTACGAGAACGAGGATTATACCGAATATGTACTTTTTCTTGCTGGCCATATCAGCTCACCGTAAGGTGTGTTCATCCAGTCTATAGTACGTAATCTCACAAACTTAGTTGCCGGTGGCAACATTTATCTTGAGAAAAAGCGCACTCTTCGGTTACAGAATAAAGGGGGTGCTCGCTCGGAACGAACAGCCCCCGTATCATACTGCCAGCACCACTTTTGATTAGTTGCCGTAGCGCTTTTTGAATTCCTCCATCGCTTTCTGGCGGGCCGCCTTGACATCGGTCGGTTCGTCACCGGTTAGCCATTTATGCTCATCCATTGCGAGAACCTCGGCCACCATTTTTTCAACCTCCTTCGCGGCCTTTTCCTTGTCGCCGCCCAGGGCGATTCCTTGCTCGACAATCTCATTCACTTCCTGCAAGTACTCCCGGTAGAACCGGTCGGCTACTTCGTAAAAACCGTGCCACTGGGTGTAATCCGGGGCAAACATGGCCGCGCCCATTCTGGCCCGGCGACCTTCGTGATGCCAGAGATAGAAGTAGACCCACTCGACGGGATCGTCAAAGGTTATGTCGGCCGTTATCAATCCGGTCGAGCGCAGTTTGTTGTATATCTTCGTGGCCGGGATGCCGAACTTGCGGTTATACAGGTCTACCGCGCCATCATACTGGTAGTAGAAATTGTCCACGTAGCTACTGGTATGGCAGTTCGAGCAGACTTTTTTCATGTCGGCCCGCCGGTTTTCCCAGGACTTGACCTGCTTGCCCTGCTTTTTGGCCGCCTCGTCAATTTTGATCGATACCGGCGGACGAAGGGTCCAGCTTATCCGGTTGCCCACATCGTGAGTCAGCGGAAGTTCGGACGTGGCCGACATGTGGCAGGTGGCGCAGGTGGGCGCGGCCGAGTAATCGATGCCGACCACCCACGACGAGCTACGCAGGTTCATCCGGTCGACATTGGCGTAGTAGGCGATGCCGTGCTTGGACTCCTCGTAGATTTCCTTCTGCGGATGATCCGGCCCCAGATGGCACTTGCCGCAGTTCTCCGGCTGGCGCGCCAGCGCGGCGTCGAAAGAGTGACGGCTGTGACAGGCGGCACAGCTTCCCTTGGAGCCGTCCGGATTAATTCGGCCGATACCGGTGTTCGGCCAGGTGGCCGGGTGGAGGCTCTTGTCCTCCTTGACCTTGACAACCGAGCCGTGGCACTGCTTGCAGCCGTTTATCGCCGCCATCGGTCCCTCGACAACCTCTCCCAGAACATTGTCCAGCGAGCCGAGAATACTCCCCGCGTTGGCGTGGTGAGAGGCCTGGAACTCCTCGGCCTCGCCGGCATGGCAGTGCGCGCAGTCGGCGGGGGAGACGATAACCGCAATGGTAAAGCCGTTGTGTTCAATCGCGTCGGCATCATCGGCCGCAGCGCGATGACACTCATAACAGCCGACATCGGCGCCGTAGTGTCGGCTGTACCGCCACTCCCGCACGAGGCCCGACATATCGGTCTCGTGGCACTCCACGCATGAGGCCGATTCTTCCGAGAAAGTTGCGGGAACGGAGCGGAAAGTTTCGGCCATTGCAGTCGCGCCGAGCGCGAACAATACAATAGCCGCGAGTACTGTGATTGGTCCCTTCATGTCACCCTCCTGTAGGACGGTATTGATTGGTATGTTCTGTCGCTTATTGATTTGCCGTTCGGGCCGGCATTTGAATCATGATGAAAATGTACGATTGAGATACGTAATGCCATGACTAAAATCAAGTCAGCCCTCAGCATCAATTTACTACGCCGGGTCGGGCGTAGCAACAGCAAATCTAACGTTCGACACGCCCGGTTTGCGGCCGAGCCGGAAGTTCCTTGACAAGGCGGGGGCAATCCTCTTAATTCCACAGGATTTTTGATCATGAGAGATAACTTGACTTATAGGGAGAAATGAGATGGCTCGTTCGTTCTGCCAGATAACCGATCTGACCGCCGCTGAGGTCCACGAGGTATTCGACCTTTGCGCTGCCATGAAGAAGAAAAAGATCGCCCCCAAGCCGTTTGAGGGCAAGTCGGTAGCCTGTATCTTTACCAAGGAGTCGCTACGCACTCGTATCTCCTTTGAAGTCGGCATCAATGATCTGGGAGGTAACCCGATCTATGTCACCGGCCCGGAGATCAAGCTCGGCCAGCGTGAATCGGTCGCCGACGCGGCCCGCGTACTCTCTCGTTATGTCGCCACTATCATGATCCGTACCTTCGACCATGCCGATGTCGAAGAGCTGGCCAAATACGCGAGTGTTCCTATCGTGAATGGTCTCACCGATCTGGTTCATCCCTGCCAGATCATGGGCGATTATTTCACCATGCTTGAACATCTTCCCGGTAAAGACCGCTACAAAGTGGCCTACGTGGGCGACGGCAACAATATCACCAATAGCTGGCTCAACCTCGCCTCGATAATTCCGCTTGATTTCCGGATTGGCACCGCCGAAGACTGCCAGCCCGACCAGGCGCTGCTGGCGAAAGCTAAAGCTAACCCGCAGAGCAATATTCTCGTTACGGATGATCCTAAAGAAGCCGTGGCCGATGCCGATGCAGTCTATACGGATGTTTGGGCCTCAATGGGGCAGAAACATCAGGCCGATGATAAGGCAAAAAAACTGCAAAAATATCAACTGAATAGCGCTCTGATGGAGGGTGCCAGCCCGCATGCGATAGTGCTCCACTGTTTGCCGGCCGAAAGAGGTCGCGAGATCACCGACGAAGTTATGGACGGACCACAGTCGGTTGTCTTCGATCAGGCTGAAAACAGACTGCACATTCAGAAGGCCATCATGACCTTCCTAATGAAATAACAAAGCTGTCCGGGCCGGACCCAAAGCGGAGACTATGACAACAGAAAGGAGACGCTGTATGCGGTCTCACAAACTCCTCACCGTTTTGGGTCTGATTATCGTTCTGGCTTTTGCCGGTTGCGGCGATGACAGCACGGCGCCTACGGAACAGATAGGATCGGACCTCGATCCGGAGTTCATGGCGGTTCAGGGCGAAATTGAGTATTTTGCGGACTCAACCTTTAAATTCTTCGTCAATGGTCTGAGCAACCTTACCCTTCTCGCCGGAGAGGATGAGTTTATCGATCCTGTTCACTACGGACCGGTTTTCCCGGACTCTGACTATGTGAGCACCAGCTATATGTACGGCTGGCATGTTGTCACTATCGCACGTAATCGCACCATCTACGCGACCCAGATGTGTGACTCGGTTCAGTTCTATGGCGACGGGGAAGTGCCGGGAATCGGCCAGGTAACGCGCGGTTCGGAAAACGCCGACAGCCTGTACTACAAACACATCTGGAGCTACAACGTACACGACACCGAAAACACGCATACCAACTACTCGGGGGATGTCGATTTCCGCCTGAACGGTCTTCAGACCAGCATGGCCACAATCAATGGCCGGCACTGCATGACCGTACAGGCACAGTATGTCTTTGCCGACTCCGTGGTCCATCGGGATTTCGAGTTTGACACCGACCTAACCGATTTTGAAGTCCAGCGCACCGGCTCCGGCTGGGCCCAGGGATGCCCTGTTACCGGTACCGCCGCAGGCACGGTTCAGATGAGCTACACCCGCGATGATAACGCTCCCGTTACCAGCACCTGGTCGTTTACGCTGGCCTTCACCGACGGCTCGATGGCGGCCACGGTCAGGCGCGGCAATACCGTCTGGTCTTATCAGGCCGACATGTGCGCGACACCGTAACAACCGGCCAATTCGTATAGATTCAAGCCCGGCCCTGGCGCCGGGCTTTTTTTATGCCGGATCATGGTTCGGATTGACAAGCTGCCTTGCGGTCTGTAATATATCCGCATGAAAGAGATCGTTAAGTACTCCCACTGTTTTGTTTGCGGCGACAAGCACGAGCATGGCCTGAAGGCGAAGTTTTACTTCGACGGCACGAAAGCAATCACCGAAATCGTGGCATCAAAAGAATTCGAGGGATATCGCGGCATATACCACGGTGGCATAATTTCGTCATTGCTGGATGAGGTCATGATAAAGGCGATTCTGGCGCAGGATAAATATGTTGTCACCGCTGAGATGACGGTCCGATTTGTGGCCCCTGTAAGAGTCGGGGAGAGAGTCAGGCTCACCGGCGAGATAATCAAGAACAAAGGCCGCATTTTTCATGCGATCGGTGAGGCAAAAGGACCCGACGGTCAGGTTTATGCTACCGCGACCGGCAAGTATATCGAGGCCCGCCCGGAGTTGAAAGAGATTCTTATGCAGATCGACGACTGATTCTGTACGTTCCCTTTCAACATCTCTGAAATCAATAGCCGTATTCTAGCTACCCGCAACGCCGGGCGACGAATAAGTAGTTGTCAGGCAACATTTTTCTATCCGTCCGTCGCTCGGCATCGGGATTGCACGGCTATCGAGTATGAAGACCTCAAAAGAGCCTGTCAAATGCTTCATCGCCGGCTTTGAAAATCGCCGGATAGATGCCTATCTTGAGACCAACGGCTTCTCCCGAGGTATGACCAACTTCGCGATTCCGTCGTTCGGTATTCAATTTAAATGCCGGACTGATGGTTGCCTCATCGACCTTGAATTCGCAGCTCTCTTTTCACTGCTGGAGTTTATCAAAACCCGCCTCAAGGATGAACAGGTGAAAGAGATTCTGATCCTGTCATCCAGCCCCGAGTTTGTTTTTTCCTTTACCGGTCAGTCGAGCCACCTTCAGCCGGGGACTGGTCGTCGCCGGCTTCTGGATGAATACACCACGACGTTGAAAATGGCCGTCGGATATATCAAGCCGGTCGACAACAATGCCCTGGTTTCGCCGGCTGACTATCCCTCTATGCCAGCGCATGACAGTATCATCCTGCAGCCGGATGCGCGCGAGACCAACAAATCTGAGTTTAAGCCGTTCCAGAAGGGAATCAGACTCGGATAGTCCTGTTTTTACTTGACATAATCGCCTCTTGCTTTACCTTGCACTTGTATCTTACTACATGATCTAAACAATCCCTCACTGCCGTTGATCTATAATTTGTCTTGCCTCAGGGAGGCCTTATGAAAGCTCTTGGAACGCATTTGCTGGTGTTGCTCGCAATCTTACTCACCGTTTCCACCGTTACCGCCGAAGAGATTGGTTTTCTCACCGTCAAGAACAGCGTCCAGGCTGAGGTGGCAGAAGGCATTGTTGTGTATGCCTTTACCAGAGTAGAGAACCGCTTCCTGGTAGCGGTTGACGCACAGCAAAAGGAGTTGCTGGCCAAATCCGGAATGGAATTCGAATCGATTATCGCCGACGGTGATCCGGCCTCAACCTACATTATTCGCCAGCTTGATCGCAATATCTACGATCAGGCGACCCTGAGCAAACTCACCGGTTCGTTCGATCTTGGGGCCGGCATGAAGCTGACCGAGTTCACATCGGTCGCGGCCTCCGCGCTCGCCGAAAGCCCGGGACTGGCTGTAAACGCTCTCACGGAAAAGAAGATTCACTTTCGCTATGTTCCGACGCAGACCACCAGCATGCTGGCCATGGTCGATGATTTCCCGACCGACACAGTGGTCGACCGCATCAGTGCCGATTCGATTTATGCCTACGTGACCCGACTGGAAGCGTTCGAGACGCGCTATATCTGGACCGATTCAATCGATGCCGCTCGGGACTGGATCGTTCAGAAATTCCTCGACTGGGGTTATCTTGATGTGCAGACGCCGGATTTCTGGTATGATGGAGACTGGCATTATAACGTGATGGCAGTCAAACCAGGTTACGCCGAGCCGGACAAAGTTATTGTCATCGGCGGTCATTACGACTCGATTACATACGGTGAGACACCGGGGGCATATTTCTACGCTCCCGGAGCGGACGACAATGCTTCGGGGACAGTGACCACTATGGAAATCGCCCGTATTCTGGCCGATATACCGTTTCGCAAGACGATTATCTTTATGCCGTTTTCCGCCGAGGAAGTCGGCCTGGTCGGATCGTGGTATGCGGCCTATGATTTCGCCTACTCCGAAACCGACGTTGAGGTGATGTACAACTACGACATGGTTGCCTACACTGAAGATTCTTACTGGAACATTCACTTGATGGGCGGGCCGATCGAAGCTTACCGCGACGCTGAAATTGACGCCGCAAATCGGGTCACGACCCTTATCCCGGAGATTGTCGGTATGAGCGGCAGCTCCGATCACTGGTCCTTTTACGAAAATGGCTTCAACATCTCCTACGGCGCCGAAGGCGACTTCAACTGGGATGGCTGGCATACTAACCTCGATATCTCGTCGCGGCTCAATTTCCCCTACCTGACCGAGGTAGTGAAAATGGCTGCGGCGGCAATAGCCCATGTCGCCGATGCCGCCCATCCGACCGAGATCACCAGCATTATCGATCAGGGCGACGGTCAGTCGCTGGAGATCTTCTGGTCATTGTGTGATCCGACCTACACCTACACGGTTTACTACGGTACGGTGGCTGGCAGTCCAACTAATTCGGTTGCCGTCGCAACAGGTGAGTGCTCGCATGTAGTTACGGGACTGACCGAAGGTGTTACTTATTATTTCTCGGTAGTAGGTGAAGCGTCGGGGGGATACCCTGCTCTTTATTCGATCGACGGGAGCGAAACGCCCTATCTCATTCCGCGTCCTCCGACAGGCCTGGCGCAGGAGCCTGATTTCTGGAAAGTTT
>DAOWIC010000298.1 GCA_030641085.1 Calditrichota bacterium | reverse complement strand
TATCCGTCCTAAGTAGTTGCCAGATAATAAAGACCACCACAAAAAGCAGCACTGTTGGCCGGGCGATAGCCGAAAGGCCAAAGGCGATTCCTGCCAGCCAGAGCGAGCGATCCGACGCGCCGTCAAGCCATTTGACCAGCCAGTAAAGGCCCAGCAGCGTGAGAAATATCGCCAGCGTTGGTATCAATTTCAGGCCGGTATAAAAGATCAATGGGCCGTAGAAGGCGACCGCCAGTCCGGCGATAATGCCGGTTCTGCGGCTGAAGGTGTGCTCACCGATCAAGAAGACCAGCACCGCCGAGGCTGCCCCGAGCAGGCTCTGGATAATCAGGATCGGCCAGTAGCCGGAACCGAACAGGTAATAGACAGCGCCCAAAAAATAGGGGTAGAGCGGGGCGCGGAAAAAGGGGCCGGTGATGAATTCCTTGCCGGCGGCAATCGCGGACGCCCATTGATGGTGGTACTCCATATCCATTACGGGAATCGTGAAGATTAAGTGCGACTCGGCCTGCCAGACAAAAAGCAGTCGGATCACCAGGCCCAGCGCGCCGATTATGGCGGACCAGATCAGGATTTCGTTAGGTGCGTGATGGCGCCGATTCATACAGGACAATCTACGAGAATACGGTCAAAGCGCAACTATCCTATGGGAGTAATTGCAGTTTTGGAGATGGTTTGATGATGTTGCGGATCAGTCGCCGGTTGAAAAATAGACAATAGCTGCGGCGATGATGATAAACAGGGCGAAAATGACAAACAGGGCGACCCGGCTCTGTGGTTTGACGGCCGTCTCCTCCATATCGGCAGAATCTTTTTCGGCGAGCAGGGCGTTGATCTTCTCCAGCCAGGTGTCCTCGCGTTCGAGTTGAACGGCGGTTTCGGCCGGGAGAGTAAACGGCTCGACCTCCGGCAGGCCGGACTCGGATACGCCGGTTATCTCCAGCACGATCACCGTGACATTATCCATACCGCCCCGGTCGTTGGCCATTTGTATCAGGCTCTCCACCATGCGCTCGTTCTCCTCCCGAGCCTTGTGGGCGACCGAAAATATCTCGTCATCGTCGGCGAACCCGCACAGACCGTCGGAGCAAAGGATAAACTTATCGCCCGGCTTGACCCGGATCAGGCGGTAATCGATCTCGACCGTATCCCGAACACCGAGGGCGCGGGTAATGACATTCTTGCCGACCATCTTGGAGGCTTCCGCCTCGGTGATATTCTGCTGCTGTTGAATTTCCGCCACCCAGGAGTGGTCGGATGTAAGCGGAGTTACTGACCTGTCCTCGAGACGGTAGGCACGACTGTCGCCGACGTGCGCGACCGAGAGCATGTCATCTTTGAGTGACAGCGTCACCACGGTCGTACCCATACCGTTGAGAGCCGGGTCAACCGCCGCTTTAGTGTAAATACCCCGATTGGCCAGACGAATAGCCCGCAACAGCAGGTTGCCGTTATCGGGCAGCGCCCGCCCGAGAGCCAGCGTTTCATCGGCCAGCAGTTCGCGCGACAGGCGGTTAAAGGCGGTGTCAAGGGTCGATGCCGCCATCATCGAGGCTACTTCGCCCGCCTGGTGGCCGCCCATGCCGTCACAGACGGCAAAGACCGCGTTCTGTTCGTCGATGTGAAGGAAGTCTTCATTGCCGGGTCGAACCAGCCCGACATCGGATTTTCCGGCTACTCTAAAACTCGATGGCATATGCTCAGGCCTCAGCGGTCTGTAATTCCTTAAATATATTGGCCGTCATCGCCCGGCCACAACAAAAAACCCCGGGTTATACCGGGGTTTTTTGGGAAATCTGGATTATTTCGCTCTATTTGAGCAACACCATCTTGCGGCTGACAGTACCACTGTCGGTTGATATGCGGTAGAAATAGACACCGCTGGAAAGCCGCGTGGCATCATACTCCACTTGATGAGTGCCGCCAGGCATTATGCCCAGCTCGCGCGCGTCGACAGTCTGCCCAAGGATATTGATTACCTCGAGGCGGACATCGGACTTGGCCGGCATCGTGAACGAGATGGTCGTTGTCGGGTTGAACGGGTTGGGGTAGTTCTGGAACACGTCGAAGCGATCCGGAATCGTCGCCCAACTGTTGTCGCCAACGTCGGTGTTCGACTTGAACAACTGAACGCTGTCGGTATAACTGACGGTGGTGTCCAGAAGAGAATAGACGGTGTAAGTAATCGTAAACACGGTGTCACCGCCGCCTCCAAAGACAGGAATCTCGGCATCGAACCAGACATAAGCGGTCGCGCCGTTAGCCGCGTAAGAGACCGTATCCTGGTCGTGGGTAATCCATCCGGGTGAGGCAGAAGTATCGTCCTCGGATACAATGCCGTACAGATCCAGCGGAGCACCGGTGTTCTGAACACCTACTTCAAAACGTACGGTGTCACCGGGCATGCCGGCTTTGGCGGTTGGCAGGTCGACCGTTATAAAGGAGATTGCGGCCGAGGCTGCCAGATCAATGTCGTTCTGGGACTGGTCAGCCCAGAAGAGGCTGCCGCTTATCACGGTCGGAGCGGCCGCGACGCCGTTTACTTCGAATTCGAGACTGTCACCGGCCAGGGCGCCGGTATGGATGCCGTCGGTCAGATTATCATCGCCGTAAACATGCATAAATCCGTAGATGCCGGCGGAGTCGTTGCCAACTCCGGAGATGCCAACAATATACTGCCCGACATGCAGGCCGCCCGGATCATATGCATCGACAATCGATCCAACCGGGGCCGGGTCGCCGTTGAAGGTGACATTCCCCTTGTAATCAGCCCATGCATTGGTGATTATAACGTCTGCCCAGTTGTCCAGGGCAAATATCATCAGAATCAATCCCGCAACCAGACAAACTGTAAACCGTTTCTTCATAACTTCACCATGTCTAACCCGGTCGGGCCGGTTATGGCCCGACCGGGATATGTTTGTATTCTAAATCAAATTCTATTTCAGAAGAGTCATTTTCCTCGTTTCAGTATACTTATCGGCAGTCAATCGGTAAAAGTAAATACCGGATGCAACCGTAATTCCTCGCGAGTTTTTGCCGTCCCAGACGATCTCATTGAGACCGGCAGCGGCGACACCGTCAAACGGCGTGGCTACCAGCTTGCCGAGGAGGTTGTATACCTCGAGTTTAGCCGTGCCCGTCGACGGCAGGGTAAAGGAGATGGTCGTCGTCGGATTGAACGGGTTCGGGTAGTTCTGGTTCAGGCTGAAGCTGATCGGCAGGGTGCCGTCGCTTGTGCCTTTAGCCGTCAGACCACCGATCTCCATCCGGTCACCGGAGCTGCTCCAGACAAAGCTTTCCTCGGTCTGGATACCGTTGACCGTCAGCGAGAATCTTTCGCCCGGACGAACACCGTCGATTGCGTCGGTCGCCGGATCATCGCCGTAAACCGGCATAAATCCGAACAGGCCGTTTTCGCTCATCGTGAAGCCGCCAACCTTGACACCATCGGCGGTAACCGCTGCGATATCCGCGCCGGCCGAAATCGAGGCGCCGTTGAGAGTCAGCTCACGCGAGTAGAGGTTGACCCAGCGCGTGGTCGGTGTAACACCAGCGACTGTATTGGCGCGTGCCGCAGCACCGCCCTTGGAGGTCTGGGCGGCCAGCACCGGACCCTCGCCCGGATAGATCAGGTCGCCGTCGGCTACAACTTTCAGCCAGTAACCGAAGCAGGAACTAAGCTCGGTCAGGTCGCTGAAGACCACGCCGTTCGGGCCGTAAGTCAGGCCGCCACCGTCGTAACCGAGAGCAACCACCAGGTCATCGTGAACCGTCGCCAGCGCGTCGGCGGTCGGCATGGCCATTTCCGGCAAGTAGGAGACAAGGTTCCAGCCGGTGGTTACACGAATCGGCGTTGTAACCGGCACCGGCATACCAACCACTTCAAGCGTAACATCGCAGGATACTTTGATCCAGTAGCCGCTCAGGTGATCGACCTGCCAGAGATCGGAGAACAGCGGCAGGCTGGCATCATAAGTCAGCGCGCCCTGTTCAAAGCCCATGACTACCTCGAGGCAGCCATCGATAGAGGCCAGTACCTCAAAGATGTCATCGGTTTCGGTATCGACATTCCAACTGACCAAGTTCCAGCCCTCAACCAGGTCACAGCTATGCGCGACATAACCGGGGACATCGAGACAGACCTCATGAACATCGAGGTTCTCAGTCCAGATATTGTCACCCGTGGTCAGCGCCTCGACGCCGTTGACGAAGAAACGGATAACATCGCCCGGCTCGGCGCCCTGATCACCGTCTTCCCATTCATCGTCGCCGTAAACATACAGGAAGCCGTACTTGCCGGCTTCGGTGACCATAAAGGTACCGCAGCGGACCTCGTCCGGATCATAGGCATCGATAATCGAGCCGACCGGAAGCAGCGCATCGGTATAGGTGTTGTAATCGCAGTGGAAACGGACATTGGTATTGGTTACCGTGACCGGTTCGTACGGCGTTAGAACGATTTCAATACCGCTCTGGGCGAAGTTGATATTTTCAACCTTGCCGGGATAGTAGCCGTCTTTGTACGCCCACAGGTCAAACGGAATGGTCGTGAAGTCGGAGAAGGCAAAGACGCCGGTGCCGCTGGAGGAAGTCGTGGC
The DNA here is from genome assembly GCA_030641085.1 of Calditrichota bacterium. Taxonomy (GTDB): domain Bacteria; phylum Zixibacteria; class MSB-5A5; order GN15; family FEB-12; genus DAOWIC01. Next base: position 4,522 of record DAOWIC010000298.1, on the reverse strand, counting down.
GACCACGTTCATGCCCGGGAAATCATCCCACAGCTCTACCGTAGCGCCCGGAACCGGAAGACCGTCGGGATCGACGACATAACCGCAGACGTAATTGCCGGAGATATCTACAACAATGCCGCCCGGGATAAAGTAAGACAGGGTCGTCTTAGGTCCGGATCCGCAATCGCGGGTATAGGACGGATTCATTGTGAACCCGACCGGGTCAATGTAAAGATCGAGCGGGTAGAAGCCCGGTTCGCATTCGACCGCGAGGGAGAAGTAGAGATTCACCAGAACACCGGAGCCGGGGACAACCAGCATCAGATCGGTGTAACCGGCGGAGATTTTCACCCAGTCTTCGTCATTGTTGATTTCTGCCACCGCACCGGCAAGACCGGCAAGGCGCGAGTCGGCAAAGCTGGCCGAATCGAGCATCAGGTAATCGGAGGTCCAGTCGAAAGCGGCATAGAGTTCGCTGACATCGCAGAGGTTGGCAAAGTCAACCTGTACCATTACCTGCGCGCCCGGCACCGCCGGAACCGTCGCGACCGTTACCGTGTCACCCTCTGTGCCCGGTTCACATTCGTCGACGGTTATCATGAACGAGGTGGAGACAGTTTCACGGTCGTCGGTGACAAATACTGTCGGCTGGTAAACACCGGCCTGACTGAAGTTCGGTTCAAAAACAAACTGCAGGCTGCCGCCGCCCAGATCGGTGAAGGACATACCTTCGGCCAGATCCTCCATCCACATTGTCAGCGGATCCTGATCGGCGTCGGTGGCCGTGATAGTAATATCGAGCGTGGTGCACTCGTCAATAATGTAATCCTGAATACCGCTGGCAAAGACCGGCGCTTCATTCAGGCGCTCGGCAATTGTCAGGTGCACCGCTACCTGGATCGGTGAATTGGCCGCATCCTCGGAAGCGATCTCGATCACGCCGTCGTAGGTGCCGACACCGAGACCGGAGATATCAACCGCCACGTTGATCATAGCGGGTGTGACGCCGGCCGTGAAACCGTCGAGATTCAGCCAGTCCACCGCCTCGGTGGCGGTAATATCGATCTCGGTGCCGCCGAGTTCAGTGACCGTGAAGCCCAGCATGGACGGGTTCGGGCCGGTTTCGTAACCGGAGAAATTCAGTTCGTTCGGAGTCGCCACCAGCATCTTGGCCGGTTCGATAACCGAGATCGTGACAATCTCGTCATCCGAAAGGTCGCCGTCGGTGGCAACAAATGTAACATCGTAGTCAGCGATCATCGCCGGGGGCGGGGTCCAGTCAAAAGTACCGGTGCCGTCACCGTTGTCTGTGAAAGACGCCGTGCCCGGTAACGGGGCGGCGCTCAAATCCGGGAACCCTCCGTCGGGATCGGTCGCGGTCACGGTGAAATTCAGATTCATATCCGCGATCACCGTCTGCGGGCCTATCTCGGCCAGCACCGGGGCGCGGTTGGTATTGGTGACCGTTATGGTGACCACCTCTTCGTCGGTGAGCGAACCGTCGGAGGCACTGAACGTAAGTTCATAGCTGCCGGCATCGTCATATGTCGTCAGCCACCAGAAGGTACCCGTACCGTCAGAGTTGTCGATAAACGATGCCGCACCGGGACCGATCGCGGGATCCATGGCCAAGCTCGGTATGGTACCATCCGGGTCCGTGGCTATGACCGTAAACTCAATCAAGGCGCCTTCCACTCCGCCCTGCGGGCCGATCTCAGCCAGCACCGGCGCCTGATTGCCCTCGGTGATCGCGATTGTCACCAGCTCTTGATCGTTTGCCAGGCCGTCGGAGGCAGTGAACATCGCCTGATACGTGCCGGCATCGCCAAAGGCCGTCACCCATTCAAAAGTGCCGGTGCCATCACCATGATCGGTGAAGGTGGCCGCTTCAAGGCCGGATCCGGGGTTCATGGTCAGCGACGGAATCGTGCCCTCGGGATCGGTGGCGGAGACTGCAAACGTAACAGTTGTGCCCTCATCGCCACCCTGCAGGCCGATGTCGGCCAGCACCGGGGCGCGGTTGACGTCGGTCACGGTGATCGTCACCAGTTCTTCGTCATCGAACTCGCCGTCGGAGGCGGTAAATGTTGCCTCATACGTACCGGCGTCATCAAAGGTGGCCGCCCATTCAAAAGTACCCGTACCGTTACCGTTGTCGGTGAACATCGCCGCCCCGAGACCTGAGCCGGGGGTCCAGGTCAGAGCGGGAGTCGTGCCGTCCGGATCGGTTGCTTCGACCGTGAATTGAATCGTGGTGCCTTCGTTACCGCCCTGAGGACCGATCGGGTCCAGCACCGGCGGCTGGTTGGTTGGCACATAGTCGGGGTCGATACAGGTAAAGGTGTGCGGGCCGTCCCAATCCGGGTCCACCGACGGGCCGGCGAACATCCAGTAGCCGGTCGGGCGATAGTAACTTGAGTCAAGGACAATCGTTCGGCCATGCATCGAGGGATCGATCGGGCCGACGGTAATCGTGTAAGAAACTTCGTTGAATCCAGCCGGCAGACCCGAGCAGAACTGCATGATTGTGCCGCCGAAGCCGACCGTATCGGCCAGCAGCCCATCATCGCTGTACGTGTTTATACCGTATGTATCAAAAAACGCCCAGCCGGGAATATTCGCGTTGTAGCCTACCCAGCCCCACGAAATCGTGTCCGGAACGGTTGCGGCCCATTCCGCACCGTCGGGCGAGTAAACGCGCCAGCCGTTACTTATGCCTTCGTGGTAGCTGTCGTCGTTAGACAGGCGAATATTGAACGTAATGGTCGTGCTGCCGTCAGCCAGAATCTCGGCCGGATTGCCGTCATGCAACCCGTCAACGCTTTCCAGACTGAAAGACTGAGCCAAGCCAAGGCTGAACGACATCACGATCAGCGCTACAGTCGTAATCCAGAATCTCAGTTTCATTTAACCATTCCTCACGTTTTTAATGTTTAGAAATCGCTCGATAATCCGAAGTTATTTCAGCCCCGCCTAAAAGGCGTAAAGATGCGCATACTGTCGTTACCGCCAGTATGTACCACAAGAGGATATATGGGCTTTGCAACATAGTGTTTAGGCTTTGTGCCGTACCATTTCCCACAGAGGCGAGAAAAACGGATGTAAGGGCTCAGCCACGGGCTGTGAGCTGAACCGGACTTGTGATTATAAGGTTATTACAACCAACCAGTTAGACCAAATAAGCGGATGCAAAGACAACTTCCCCCCCACAGAGAAAGATGCCTTTTACAGCCGAAAATAATATACCATAATCTGCTTTAATGTCAAGGCCATAAGTCCTGTTGCGCACTTTTTGCACAGGTCTAATCGGTTGTCTGATTTACCTCTTTGTTTCTCGCCCTAAACCATATCAATACCAGCATGGCACCACAGACATCTATCAGAATGTCGAAGATGTCGAATTGCCTGCCGGGAACAAATCTCTGGTAATATTCGTCAAAAACTGCGAACAACGACACAAACAGCGCCGCCAGAAAAAACGCCTGGTTCACTCCAACCCGGGGACCCATATTGGAGAACGCCCTGATCGCCAGCCACGCAAAAACGGCATACTCCAGAAGATGGGCCACCTTGTCGAAGGCGACCAGTTTCAGAGTCGGTCCCTTCAGGTTTGGAATAGAGGACACTGCAATAATCGCCGCGGCATATAGAATGACCGGCAGGTGGCAATATACAAACCGGCCCAGGCCGCTCTTTGGCGTCGATCCCAAGTTCATGGCTTCAGCATTGCACAAAAAAAACGTAGCGTCAACTAAAACAGTCCCACTCCGATGCCCGAAAAACCGGTCCTCGCGCCGATATTCGGGTTTTTCCAGAGGCCGGCATATCGGTCGTACTATGCCACCCTTTTTTTGTGGAAATTTCGGTTTGATTGGCGTAATTTGTCAGCGATGGACAGCAACGACAGACAATCCCAGGGGCTTACGTCGACCCAGAAACTACGGCTGGCCCTGGTTATGCTGGCACTGATAATTGTGGCAGGTACCGCAGGGTTTATGACCCTGGAGGATATGAAGCCGATCGATGCCCTGTACATGACTGTGATAACCCTGTCGACCGTTGGCTATGGCGAGATTTCGACGCTTCATCCAGAAGGAAGGATATTTGTCATATTTCTGATCGCTTTTGGCGTCGCCACCGCCGGTTATACATTCTCGGTGATGGGCAAGACCATTCTGGAGGGGCAGTTTAAAGAGATGTTTGGGAGAAGAAAAATGGAAGGCAAGATAAACAAGATGTCCGGTCACATCATCATAGCCGGCTACGGTCGGGTCGGGCGGCAGGTGGCCGAAGAGTTTCAGAAACGGAAAATTCCGTTTGTGGTTATCGAAAAGGATGAAGACGCGATAGTGCGGCTGGATCGCGACGGCGTGATGTTTGTCCAGGGGGAGGCCACCGACGATGACGTTCTCCATAAGGCCGGGATCAAGCGAGCCAAGACGCTGGTTTCCACCCTGCCCAGCGAGGCCAACAATGTTTACCTGACGCTGACCGCGCGCGATATCAACCGCAACCTGCATATTATCTCCCGAGCCGACTA
>DAOWIC010000233.1 GCA_030641085.1 Calditrichota bacterium | reverse complement strand
TGATTTATGCCAAGTATATCGATGTCCCACTGGTGACGGTCGTATTCTGGTCCTTTGTCGCCGGGGTGGTCGTATCGCTGGTTATGTTTATTTCGGTTTACGTCCGGTTGTCGGTGCAGTTACGCGCGGGCAACAAGCGGGTTCACGCCCTTGAAGGGGAAGTGACCGTACTCAGAAACCGCCCTATTGAGGAATCGGCCGACTTTTTGAAGGGGGCTGACGAGCAGAACCAGGAAATGAAATCTCCCTTTGGAGATAGTGAGTAGTTATGGCGGAATATCTGTTTACTTTTTTTGTCCTGCTGGTGATTTCGGCGGTGGCCTATCTGGCTTATGAACACTTTTTGCGGCCGACGGCAAAAACCGGCTCCGAACTGTATCAGGAAGCCCTGCGGGATCTGCTCGACGGCAGGCAGGAGAAGGCTTTTTCCAAGCTGAGGCAGGTTATCGCCGAGGATTCCGGCAATATCGACGCCTACCTGCGGCTGGGAAAGATCCTGCGCGACAACAAAAAACCGGACAAGGCACTGCAGGTCCATAAGGACCTCACGCTTCGAACCGGCCTCTCCAGCCACGAAAAGGTGGAGGTGCTCGAGCAGCTTTACGCCGACTTTTTCGAACTCGGCGAGTTTGACCAGGCTCAGGCCGCTCTTAAGGAACTGATCTCGGTCGATCCTCGCGACCGTCGCGCACACATCAATTTGCTCAAGCTTCAGGAAAAAGCAGGCCACTGGGATGAGGCCTACGATTCGGCCGTCAAGATTCTCAAGCTCGAGGGCAATAAGTCGAAAAAGCCACTGGCCGGGTACAAATTCCACATGGCCGAAGAACTGTACAAAAAGCGCGAGTACCACAAGGCCCGTATCCTTTTCAAGGAAGCTCTGGGGCTGGACCCGACCTGTGTGCAGGCTTACCTGATGATCGGCGACTCCTACTTGGAGGAGAAACGGTTCGAGGACGCGGTTAACTTCTTCAACAAGCTTATCGACGCTGTCCCCGATCAAGGTCACCTGGTCATCGAGCGGCTCAAGAAGACTCTGTTCACTCTGGGACGGTTCGGCGATATCGTGGATATATGCGAAAATATCCTAAAACATTCGCCGAAAAATCTCGAGGCTCGTCTGACACTGGCGGAATTCTATGACAAAAAAGGGGATACCACCGCCGCCGAGCAGATGCTGGCCGAGATTGTCGAGGAAACCCCGGAAAACACCAAGGCTGTCTGCGAGCTGATCCGCCTCTATCTTGCCCGCGATGATAAGAAAAAGATCAAGGAGTTGATCCGCGACATCGAGCATCGCCGGGAAAAGATGAAAAGCGCCTCGGTCAGCAAGATTGTTGATACCTCGCTGATCGGCATTCGCTAACCGCTCAAACGCCTGATACCGGCCCATGAAAACGTGCATTCTACTAATCGTATCGCTGGTGTTTGCTGCCTCAAGCCCGGCCTACGGCGACAATATCTATTCGCTCATTGTCAACGGTCGGCTGGCTGAGGCGGCCGACTCGCTGTCCGACATCTCCACCGCCTCGACCCGCGACGGCAACAAACTCTATTACCTGAGCATGATTGAAAGCGACGCCGAACGGTCGGCCCAGCTTATGGAGGCGGCCCTGAACGCCTCGGTCGCGGCCGTTTATCGGCAAGCGATTTATTTCCGGCTGGCGCAGTACTACCTGCTTTGTGCCAATTATGCCCGAGTCGGCAGGCTGGTCAACGAATACCTGTCATTCTGGGAGGCGGGCAAGTACCGGGGTGAGATGCTGCGCCTGTCGGTGGTGCTCGACGAAAAGCAGGCGTCCTACGACGCCGCCCTACGGCAGATCGACCGTTACTTGCTGGAATATAATCGTGGCGATGCCGTCCAGTGGGGGATGGTGGACAAGGCGCGGGTAATGCGAAGTTTCAAGAAGAACATCGGCTCCAACAGCCAGCTTCGCAAACTTTCGCGCGAAAGCAAAGGCCCGGGGGTGGCGCAGTCGCTGTTCATGCTGGCCGATGATGCCATTGATTGCAATCGGCCCGATGACGCCATCTTTTATTTCAACCTGCTGCGCGAAGCCTACCCGACCGCCGTGGGGCTGGACGCCCTGCTGGAGAAAATGGAAAGGGTTTCGTCGTTCTACACAAAGGACAACACGGCCGAGAAGCTGACCGGTACATATTACTCGGTGCAGGTGGGCGTATTTTCGGTCAAGGCCAACGCGAAAAAGCAGGCCAAACTGTTTAAACAGTACGACCACCCGGTTGATATCAAATCCCGAGAGATCTCCGGCAAGACTTATCGGGTTGTCTATGTCGGGCGCTTTTCGGATTATCTGTCGGCGTCCAATTTCAAAGATATGATCGAGAGAAATCATAACGAAGTTTTCCAGGTTGTTGCCCGATGAGCGGTAAGGCCGGCAAGACGACTACCACCCCTTTAATGCGGCAATACTACGCCGTCAAAGAAAAACACCCTGACAAGATTCTGTTCTTTCGGATGGGTGACTTTTACGAAATGTTCGGCGATGACGCCGTCAAGGCGGCGCCGGTGCTGGGTATCGCTCTCACCTCGCGCTCTCAGGGTAATTCGGAAAAAGTTCCGCTGGCCGGTGTGCCGTATCACGCGGCCGACAAGTACCTGGCCAAACTGCTGTCGACTGGCCACAAGGTGGTCGTGGTGGAGCAGGTGGAGGATCCGAAAACGGCCACGGGGATTGTCAAACGTGATATCGTGGAGATACTTACGCCCGGAACCGCTACCATCGACACCGAAGACGGGGCCGACCGACCGCTTTGTCTGGCGGCGGTCTACGAGAATAAACGACACCGGATGGGTCTGGCGGCCCTGGATATGACGACCGGTTCGTTTGTTGTCGATGAAGGACCGCGCGAGAGCATCACCGAACGACTGAGAGTGCTCGAACCAGCCGAATTGCTGTTTTCCCAGGATGAATCCGCCAATGAACTGTCTGACCGCCTCGGCCTGAGTGCCGCGGATCGATTGCTCACGCCGTTCGGCGAATGGAATTTCGACTATCGCACAGCCGAGCGCGAACTGAACGATCATTTCGGAACCAGCACGCTGGAGGGATTCGGCGTCGGAGAAAATCGTCTGGCGGTGATCGCGGCCGGAGCGATCTTTCGCTATCTAAAAGAAAACTACCGCGACCGTCTGTCCCATGTTGATCGGTTGGCCCGCTTTGATGACAGCGAGCACATGGTGCTCGACTACAGCAGCGTGCGCAATCTTGAGCTTCTGAAGAACATTGCCCACGCCACCGAAGAAAACTCGCTTTACTCCGTTCTCAATC
>DAOWIC010000137.1 GCA_030641085.1 Calditrichota bacterium | reverse complement strand
GTCTTGGACATCTTGTCACCGTCGACCGTAAAGAAGCCATGCAGGAAAATCGTGTTCGGCAGCTTGATACCGGCCGCCATGAGCATCGCCGGCCAGTAGAGACAGTGGAACTTGAGAATGTCTTTGGCCATCAGGTGAACTATCTCGGACCGGTTCCACCACTTTTCGAAGCTGTCCGGATCATCGCCATAACCGACTGCCGATATGTAGTTCGAAAGGGCGTCAACCCAGACATACGCCCGCTGACTTTCGTCAAACGGCAGCGGGATACCCCACTTGACCCGTTCGCGCGAGAGCGAAAAATCGGGCAGGTCCTGATTGATCAGGCCCAGCACCTCGCGGCGCCGCTCTTCGGGAAGTATCAGCAGTTCGCCCGACTCGATCTTCTCTTTGATCTTCGGCAGAAACGCGGTCAGCCGGAAAAAGTAGTTCTTCTCCTTGAGTGTCTCCGGCGGACGGTTATGATCGGGACAGACACCGTCGACCAGATCCTTCCCGGTCAGAAATTTCTCACAGCCGGTGCAGTAAAGACCTTCGTAGTAGTCGGAATAAACAACATCCTCACCGTCGTCGGTTTTGGCCGTTCTCATGGCTTCCAGAATCTTCCGCACCGCCTTGCCGTGGCGTTCGGAGGTTGTGCGGATGAAGTAGTCGTTTTCAATCGCCAGGTTTTTCCAGGCGGTCATGAATGTTTGCACGGTGCGGTCGCAAAATTCGATTTCGCTCAGCCCGGCTGCTTCGGCCGCCTCGGCGACCTTGGTACCGTGCTCGTCAGTACCGGTCAGGAAAAACGCTTCCCGGCCTGCCAGACGATGAAACCGTGCCAACATGTCGGCCGCGATGGTCGTATAGGCGTGGCCGATATGCGGCTTGTCGTTGACATAATATATCGGGGTCGTAATGTAATAGGGCTTAGCCAATCTATCGCTCCTGATCTTCAGTTCATCGTTTCGGAATCGTCCAGTCTCTTCAGCTCTTCTTTCTCATCGGTGCCGAGCGCCTCTTCCTCCAGTTCCTCAATGCTCGCCGTAGGCGCCAGTTGCTCGAGTCGCTTTCCCCCGGCTTCCAATATGTCATCGACCCCGGAGCGGATAAACACACCGTCCTCGGTGCGAATGACCGCCTCTTCGTTGAAGATATCTATTCGCTGGATCACGCCGCTGCCCATCTTGGTCGACACCTGCGTTCCGCGCGGCGGGAATTTACGCTTGCAGGATTCATACGCCGCCGCCTCGTACTTGAGGCAGCAAAGAAGCCGCCCACAGTTACCGGAGATTTTCGACGGGTTCAATGGCAGGTCCTGTTCCCGGGCATGCTGGGTCGAAATCGGCGAGAAGTCCCGAATGAAGCTGTTGCAGCACTGCTGCAGGCCACAGATGCCTACGCCGCCGATACGGCGCGCTTCGTCGCGCACGCCGATCTGACGCAGTTCGATCCGCGTGCGGTAACGGGCGGCGAGATCCTTGACCAGCTCCCTGAAGTCGACCCGGTGCTCGGCGGTGAAAAAAACCGTCATCTTGTTGCCGTCAAACTGCCACTCAACATCGACTACCTTCATCGACAATCGATGCTTGGCGATCATCTCAACAACTTCATCCTGGTGCCGGACTTCCCTGGTCCGGGTTTCCTCGAAAGCCTTCAGATCATCATCGCTGGCCCGACGCAGTATCGAGCGCGGGCGGGCGGTATCATCGAAGTTAATTTCCTTCTCCACCTTCTTTGCCAGCAGACCGATATCCTCGCCGCGCTCGGCCTGGATGATGACATGTTCCGATGGTTTGAGGGTGTGGTAATACGTATTGTAAAAGAACTCTTTACGGGAGCCTTTGAATCTCACGAGGTATAATTCAGCCACGCAAGGCCTCCTTAATAATTTGCCGCCAAATGACTTATGAGGCGGCCCGAATATCAGATCTAAGCCTGAGAGCTAACGCCATCAGCGCTCCCTGAGTATGCACATTGCGCCTCAGATCGGCAAGGGTAATCTTGATATTGCCTATCATGTCGTCGGCCAGACGGTGGTTGGCAAAGTGTGGAGCCAGTTTTTTGACATCGGCGGAGAAATCGATATTGGTGATCGATGATTCATCGTCGGTCACAGCGAGGCCGGCACAATCGCGAATCAGAAGCTGCCACAACCGCAATAGTTCGTCCGCCTCGCCGCGATCCCGGGCGTTCAGGACTTCGTCCATGTGAGCCAGCATTTCGGCGGCGCCGTTGACAAAAAGCGATTTGAACAGAAAGAATATCATCGCCCGTTTCGAGGCTCTATCGTCGTCGACCGTATCAAGCATATCTACAGCGCGACCGATCGACCCCTCGGCGATCCGGGCCAGCAATTTCGCCCGCTCGTCAGCGAGATCGTACCTCTCAAGCAAGTACGTCTTGATATCATCCGGTGCAACGCGGCTGGTCCCCACCTTTTGCGCGCGCGACTGAATCGTCGGCAGCAGCGACTCCGGTTTTTGAGCGACGAGCACGATGATCGTATCGGCGGGTGGCTCTTCGATCATTTTCAACAGCGCGTCGGCCGAGGAGGTCTTCATGCGCTCCATCTGGTAAAACAGCACCACCCGGGTAACGCCCTCATCGGCCTTTCGGGAGAGATTCTTTTTTATCTCCCGCGCGACTGAGACCGGGATATTGGTACTCGCGGCGGAACTGATTATCCGATACGGTTCGTCGCGTTTGGCCTGGATGATCTCGTTTGTCCGATCGACCGCCTCATCCTGATTCCTGTGCGGCGGAATCGGCACCGCGATATGCAGACCGGGGAAATTGAGAGCGAAGATGTTGCGGCAATTGCGGCACTCGCCACAGGGGGTGACCACCGGCAGGTCGGCCTCCGTCGTCGACGGCTGCTCGCAGTTTACCAGCGCGGCCAGCGCGACCGAGAGCTGCCAGCGGCCGCTTCCCGGCGCACCGTGAAACAGGTAAGTTCCAGCAGTACGCTTCGCCTGAAAGGAGCGCGAAAGTATCGCCCACGCTTTGCTGTGGTAGATTATTTTTTTAGAATGATTCAATTCGGATCCACTCTATCGGGTCCAGCGCCCGACTTCCCTGCCGCAATTCAAACTTCGCCACCCCGCTGGCGCCCGAAACGGCCAGCTTGTTTCCAGCAAGGACATATTCATCCGTGGTGACAATCGTCTCGCCCAGCCCGGCATAGGTCGTAAAGTACTCCTCATCATGCCGGATTATAACAAATATCCCGTAGCCGCGCAAATTGCCGACATAGGCCACCGTTCCGGACGCAACCGCCACGACCCTGCGGCCCGGCGCGCCCTTGATTGTTATGCCCGATGATAAGCTGGCCAGGTTGGTGATCGGATCCACCGCGGGACCGAACGGGGTCGTCACCTTTCCTTTGTACGGCGAGAGAAGCTGTCCTTTGAGCGAGGCAAAGATCGACGGGCCACCCGGCTCGGTGCGCTGACTCAACTCACGCTCCTGGGCCTCCCGCTGCAGACGATCGATAATCTGTTCCATCTCGCGGGCAGCCATCTCGAGCGTGAGAATCCTATCGGATTCCTCGGTTTTGGTGCGGCGTATCCGCTCGAGGTCCTTTTGCTGCTTCTGCTTGCGATTTTGCGCCAGCACGTTGGCCGACTCCCGTTTCTGCCTCAGCTTGGTTACTTTCTTTTTCTCGCCGGTAAGCTGCCCCATGCGCTCCCCGGTCTGAACCAAAAGACCGGCCGCCTGGCGAATCTGGCCGGACTCAAAGCCGGCGACCGCCGTCAGGTAGACAATCTGGCGATGCAGGTTGCACTCCTCGTTCAGATCGCTGGAAAAGGGTGTCGATGGATGATGGGCGGCCAGATAAAACTGCCGGATATTTCCCAGGTACCGTCGCCGGGAAAGATCAAGTTCGAGCTGGCGTTGGCCGAGTTCGGTTTCGGCGGCGGCGATAGACTGTCTAATTTCGTCTGCCTCGCGGGACAGTCGCCGGATGACCTTCCTGTTACCGGCAATCTGCTGCTCGTTGTCGAGCAGGCGCTTTTGCACGCTCAACTCCGTCTGTTTCAGGGAATCGAGCATCTTGCGCCCCTCCTCGACTTCCGTTTGGATCGTCTCCAGCTCCTGCTTCTGTATCAGAATCTGATCACGTTCATCGGCATATGCGGTCGCACCGATTGTCAGCACACACGTCAGAATCAATATTGTGACCGTCGCGCGCATCTCACACCTTCAGAAGTCGGCGGATCCCGAAATAGCCGCTAATCACTCCAAGCACCGCCGTTGCCAGGCAGAACAGAATTATGTCATCGACTGCCGGGAAAATTATCTCCAGCCACGTGAACTCGATCTTGCCTTTCCAGTAATAGAGCAAACCCCAGCCGGCCGCGGCGGAGATGCCGCTCATGAGAAAACCTTCGAGCATGAACGGCAGCGCCAGAAACAGCTTGCCGGCGCCGATCAGACGCATCTGGTAGAACCCCACCGCTCGGGCACGGGCCATCAGCCGAATATTGTTGGCCGAATTAAACAGCGCCGTCAGAAGAATCAGCAGCCCGAGCACCATGCCGATATCCAAAATCATCGATTTGGTGCGTTCCGCCTTTTCCAGCCAATTGCGGCTGTACTGAACATGAGAGACATCATCAAAAGTATTGATCTCACGTTCGATAGCGTCGAGGCGTTCCCTGGTCTGATACTCCGAGGCAAAGGTTAGCTGCCAGGAGCGCGGCAGGGGATTAAGGCTGTCGTAACCGACCAGCAGGTCGACCCCGACCAGATCGATCAACTGCTGCCGGGCGACATCTTTGGAAACATAGGTAACAGAACGGATCCCCTCGATACGCAGAAGTACCTCTTTGGTTTGGGAGAGGGAGATTTCCTCGGCATCTTCGGCGATAAAAACCTCCATCTGCAGGTCATACAGCAGATCGTCGTAAAACTGCTCCGAGGTTCCGGCCGCCACCCAGAAGATGTCGAACAGCAGAAAAAGCAGGGTCAGCGACAGAAGCGCCCCGAAGGCAGTACCCGGATTGCGGAAGATATTCCTGAACAGTTCCTTCAGTATGTGGTTTATCCGGATCATACCAGCGCTCCGTTGATCAGTTGGTAGCTGTCCGAGTTGGGAATCTCGCGCGGCAGGGTTTCGGCGCTGAGGAAAATCGCCGACCGCCCGGAGCATGATATTTTTATCATATACTCGAAAATGCGCTCATATGTCTTTTGGTCCAGACCGGCCAGCGGTTCATCAACGATTATCAGCGGTTGGTTAGCGACCGATGCCCGCGCGAACTGAACCAGCGTGCGCTCCACCCGGGTCAGGCGATCCGGACGTTCAGTCGCCTGCTTCAACAGCGAAAACTCGGTCAGCATATTTAGCAGGCGCTCCTTGCGCACTTTCTTGCGTTCGCCCACCAGTACCATTGGGAACATGATATTTTCCGCGACCGTAAACGACGGCACCAAGTCAAAAATGCCGCCGATACCGCCGATCTTGCGCCTGACTTTCCTGATCGTTCTCTTTTTCGAACGCCTGACCACCTGGCCGAACAACTCCACCGAACCCTGATAGGCAAACCGACGACCGACCAGCAGTTCCGCCAGCATGCTTTTGCCCGAACCGGCGGCGCCGGTAATAATAGCCGATCGGCCCGCGACAAGCTTGAAATTAAGGTCCTGAAACACCGGCGCGCCGCGGTCTGATTTCAGAAAGACGTTGTTCAGCTCAACTATTATTTCGTCGCTCATACTCGTTAAACCCGGTTTGAACGTCTGACAGTTTGACAACGGTGGCCGCGGATGTTATCTTCTGCTCAATTAACTGGGACATATTCTGAATTAAATTGTACAAAGGTAAGATTAGAATAACAATCTAAAACAGACATGAGATATTCACTATTCACCATCGCTATCGTTTTTCTCCTGAGCACTGATTTATACGCCCAGGAGTGGGAAATGGTCCCGTATACGCAGCGGGAAAATATCAACGGCATCTATATGGTAAGCCCCGATACCGGCTTTGTCGTCACCTCGGGCGGGATTTTGTCGCGCACCGACGACGGCGGCAAAGACTGGCGCTCATGGTGGATTGCCAAAGGCCGGTCGCTGGAAGATCTGCATTTTATCACCTCGGATATAGGCTGGGTCTGCGGCGAACGCGGGATCATCATGAATACCTCCGACGGCGGCATTCACTGGACCAACAAGCAGGGTATGGATACGGTCTCGTGGATGTTCGATATCGAATTTCTTGATCGCACCCACGGCCTGGCAATCGGGGTAACCCGGCAGGAGGATGCCCCCATGACCGGTCTCGCTTACCGTACTACCGACGGCGGTATCCGCTGGAACAAAATGGAGACGATCGGCGCCGGATACAGCGAGATATTCCACAAGCCGGGCAACCCGGTATACTTTCTCTCTTACGGCAAGATCAACTATTCGGAAGATTTCGGCGAATCCTGGGATTGGTTCAAGACAGTCGACGGCCAGCCGGCCCGGGCGCTCTCACTGTACGGCACCTCCGGCCTGATCTGCGGCATGGAGGGCATGACAGCCTTCACTCGCGACGGCGGCTACAACTGGCACATATCGCAACGCGAAAAATCGACCATGTTCGTGGCGGCCCAGTTGATCGATGACACCACCGGTTATATCGGCGGCACCGGAGGGGAAATCCAGAAAACTGTCGATGCCGGTCGCTCATGGACTCAGGAAAAACTGCCGCGCGCCTTTGACGTGTATGACTTCTTCCTCATCGAGGATAAACTCTGGGCAGTCGGCTCCCGG
>DAOWIC010000219.1 GCA_030641085.1 Calditrichota bacterium | reverse complement strand
ATTTCGTTTTCGCCGGAAAATCGAAGTTTAAGTCGATTCTCTCAGTTGTGCTGTTCGGCGAAGTAATCTATGCGGCCGGTGCGATTATCGGAGCATTAATGATGCTGGCCAAGAAGTCAATCATGGCGTCGCTCTCGCTGGGGGTCCTTGTAGCCGACCGAGGCGCGAATAGCGTCGCCTATGTCGCGCTCTCCAAGATCGATCTGTTTATCATCTGGGAGATTATCGTAGTCGGAATAGGTCTTTCGATTATTTTTGGATTCAGTCGCAACAGAGGGTACGTCTTGTCTGTCTTATCAGTGGGAATGTTGTCCATAATACATATAGCACTTACGGCAATAGGAAGTCTGTTTTGATAAAGGAGTTTACTTAATGAGGCCCGTTATTACCAAAGCTGTTACTGCTTTGATGCTGGTGCTGATGGTTGCGGCCACCGGTGCGGCCAGAGAAATGAGTCTTGATGATTGCATTGAACTCGCCCTGAAAAATCGTTCCTCTATTATATCGGCGCGCGGCGCGGAGCAACTGGCTGCGGCCGGACAGCGCACGGCTCTCGGGGCGTTTCTGCCCAGGGCCAGTGCGAGCTACGGCTATACCAAAGGCAAGGAAACCGGTATCGACCCGATGCGGACATTGTTCACCGGCGAGAAGGACACTATTCTGACTTATATTGTGGACGGTGATACGGCCAAGGATTTTGCGAGCATACCGACCGGCTATGACACCAACGACGAACAGGATATCGGACCGTCCAAATCGCTCACGGTGTCGGCGAGCCTGGCCGTGCTCGATGTTGGCAACTGGTTCGACTATGCCGAGGCGCGGGCCAATCGGGAAGCCGCCCGACTGGATGTAATCAACTCCGAACAGGACCTGATCTACGCCGTAAAAGTTTCTTACTACGCCTACCTGGCAGCCGTAGAAAATGTAGATGTTCAGCAACAGGCGGTCGCGCGCAGTGAAGAGCAGTTGAAGCTGATTCAATCGCGCTATGAACTCGGTTCGGCGGCGCTGTCGGATGTTTTGAAACAGAAGGTTCAATTCGGTAACGACAAGCTGGCCTTTCTCAGAGCGAACAATTCGGTCGTTACTACCAAGGCCGATCTTTCCTACACGATCGGGCTTGACCCAAATGAAGAGGCTGAGTTTTCAACCTCGTATTCGGTACGCGCATTTGAAGGCACCCTGGACGACGCCGTGACATTTGGTCTCGGAAACGAGCCCGGCCTGCTGTCGGTTCAGAAGAGTCTCGATGCGGCCAAAAGCGGTGTCAAGGCCGGTCTGTCCGGCTACCTGCCGACCGTCTCGCTCTTTGCCAACTACAACATATTTGAGGGGACTCAAGCGTATCCGGAAACTTTTGATTATTCATCAAACACCCTGACCTACGGTTTTCGAGTGAGCTTCAATATATTCGATGGCTTTTTTCGCGAGAGTTCGGTTACAGGCGCCAAGGTAGCGCGCAATAATGCCATGGCGGCGCTGTCCGACACGCGGAACCTGGTCACGAGAAACGTCAAGACGGCCTACTTCGAGATCGATCAGCAGAGAGAGGCGAAACAGGTGGCGAAGGAGAACGTCGATGCTGCCACCGAGGATCTCAAGATTACACAGGAGAAATACAATCTGGGAGCGGCCACGATACTTGATCTGCTCGACGCCCAGGTGTCCGTGAAGCAGGCACAAGTGGCCCTGATTCAGGCCGACTTTGACTTGAATCTGGCTATTGCGAAGCTCGAGGACGCGACGGGCAAGCTGTAATCGACTCGGGCCGCATGCAAAATCAACCAATTGGCAGAGGGAGCGTGTGAGAATCAAAATGTCAAAGAAAGCGATTATAATAGTCGTCGTTGTTGTTGTACTTGCTGTAATTGTTTACTTCAATTTCGCTATGAACACGACACAAACGACCAGTGTGCAGGCGGCCGAAGCCAAGTCCAAGAAACTGACCGAACAGGTTTCGGCGTCGGGACGCATTCAGCCCCAAACCAAGGTGGATATCACCGCTGAGATCAACGGCGAGATTATCAGCCTGCTGGTCAGTGAGGGCGATCATGTCAAAGTCGGCGATCTGCTGATTGTGCTGGATACGGTGCAGTTGCGCTCCGATGTTGATCAAGCGAAATTCGCCGTCAGCGAGATCGACGCAAGACTCAATGGAGCGAGGGTGGCCCTGGAACAGGCCGAGGAGGAATTCCATCGCCAGGAGAAACTGTACGAGGGCAACCTGGCCTCCGAGATCGAGTTCAAGAATGCCCGCTACACCTATCTGAACTACAAGTCCAGCCATGAGGCTTCACAGGCGCAATTTCGCCAGGCTCAGTTTCGGTATGAGCAGAGGCTCGACAACCTGAGCAAGGCCAAGCTGGTGGCCCCGATGCCGGGCATCATCACCTTCCTCGATTGCGAGGTGGGCGAAATAGCCCCCGCTCAGACGGCCTTTACCCAGGGCAAAACCCTGATGCGAATCTCCAATCTGGATGTATTCGAGGTAGAGGTGGAGGTAGACGAGACCGAGATCAACAAGATCGCCCTGAACCAGGCGGTTGACATAGAGGTCGATGCTTTCCCGGACACTACGTTCCCGGGACAGGTAGTCGAAATCGGCAACACTGCGATCCTTGAAGGGCTCGGCACCGAGGACCAGTCTACCAACTTCAAGGTGAAGGTCATATTCCAGGATCCCAACGTGAAGATCCGGCCGGGGATGTCGGCCACGGTCGATGTCACAACCGACCAGAGGGAAGATGCTCTGACTATTCCGTACAGCGCCGTCGTCATGCGGTCCTATGACATGGACTCGCTGGCCAGGGCACGCGAGACGGAGGAGAGCGATTCAGGCGGCGACAACCAGGTTCTGGCCGCAGAGGACAACCCTGAAGGCGAGTCGGAGGAAGTTGAGGCCGATGATAAGGATGAACGAAAAGAGCTTAAGGGCGTCTTTGTCATCAGAGACGGCAAGGCCCGGTTCCTGGTGATCACGACCGGTATTGCCGACCAGAAGGATATCGAAGTTGTCTCCGGTGTTGCTGCTGGCGACAGCGTGATTTCCGGTCCTTATCGGGTGCTCCGATCCGTCAAGGACGGTGACGCTGTGGAAACGGAAGAACCATCCGACGAGCAGAAAGAATAGCCATGGCAATGATAGAGACCAGGGATCTCTGGAAGACTTACACGATGGGGCACGAGAAAGTTCATGCCCTGCGCGGTGCCAGCCTCGAGATAGAGAAGGGCGAGTATGTCGCAATTATGGGCCCTTCCGGTTCCGGCAAATCGACCCTGATGAATCTCATCGGTTGCCTGGACACACCGTCGCAGGGGGAGTACTATCTCAACGGCAGGCAGGTCAGCCGGATGAACGACGACGAACTGGCCAATATCCGCAATCGCGAGATCGGCTTTGTCTTTCAGACTTTTAATCTGCTTCCCCGCGCGACCGCCCTGCACAATGTGGAATTGCCGCTGATATATAACGGCACCAGTTCAGCCGAGCGCGCGACCATGGCCGAAAAAGCGCTCGATCTGGTGGACTTGACCGACCGGATGCTCCATAAGCCGTCGGAGTTATCGGGCGGGCAGCGCCAGCGAGTCGCTATCGCGCGCGCGCTGGTCAATAATCCGTCATTGGTGCTGGCCGACGAACCGACCGGTAACCTTGACAGCAAGACCTCACTGGAAATAATGCGCCTGCTGGATGATTTACATGGGCAGGGAAACACGATCATTATCGTGACTCACGAACGCGACATCGGCAAGCATGCCCATCGGGTGCTGTCCATTCTCGACGGCGAGATTGCCTCGGATGAGTCAATTCCGGAAAGCCAACGTAACGGAGCGCATTAAATATCATGGTCATATTCTCGCTGTTTGGAATCGCCGTTCAGGCTCTGATGGCGAATAAACTCCGGTCCGGGCTGACTCTGCTGGGCGTTATAATCGGCGTTACCTCCGTTATGACCATTATATCCGCCCTGGAGGGGATGATGGGTGTATTGGAGGAAGAATTCGACCGCATGGGACCGTCGACGTTTGTCGTGACGGTCTACGGCGGCGTGATCACCTCCGAACAGCAGTGGCGCGAACGACAAAAGCGCAAGCCGTTGGACATTGAGGCGATCGAGCTACTCGAAGACGGCTGTGATCTGTGCGATCAGGTATGTCCCCGGGTTTATAATTCGGCTACCGTCAAATATCGCGGCAACTCCCTTCGCGACATATGGATCGTTGGCACAACCCGCAACTTCGTCGATATCGTCGATATGGAAGTCGCCTACGGCCGGTTTCATTCACGAGAGGATGATCTATACCGCAGGAACGTCATATTTATCGGTGACGAGGTTAGGGAAACCCTGTTTGAGGGGGTCGATCCGATCGGCAAGAGCATTCATGTCGGCTCAAAAAAATACACCGTTATTGGTGTCGCCAAGGCGCAAGGATCGATATTCGGTGAGAGCCAGGACGATTTCGCGGTGATACCGTTCTCCAGTCACGTTAAGCTGTTCGGCGATCCGGGGCGTCGGTTTAACATGAACGTCAAAGCGCGTTCGGTGGCGCAGCTCGATGAGACAATGGATCAGGTCCGGATGATTCTCCGTTCCTTCCGCCATGTGCCGTACGACAAACCGGACGATTTCAGCCTGTTGACCGCCGATGCCATTCTCGACCAGCTAAACACGTTCTTTAAGATTTTTCGCTTCGCGCTCATAGGCGTCTCATCGATCTCACTGGTCGTTGGCGGAATAGTGGTGATGAATATCATGATGGTGTCGGTGTCGGAGCGAACGCGCGAAATCGGCATTCGGAAATCAATCGGCGCCAAGCAGAAACACATTTTGCTGCAATTTATGTTTGAGGCGCTGCTGACCACATTTTCGGGAGGCCTGGTTGGCATTGTCCTCGGTTTCATAATCGCGAAAATACTGGTGGCCATGATTGACGCCAACATCTCGCCATCGGCAGTGGCTATTATCGCTGGTCTGATTATTTCAACCGGTACCGGGCTGATCTTCGGTATTTACCCGGCTATGAAGGCCGCTCGCCTGGATCCCATTAAGGCCTTGAGCCAGGAATAAACGTAATATGCTACTGACCCCTGTTGAAATACGCGACGCCATCCTGATGGCTCTCTCTTCCATCCGGTCGAACAAATTCCGCGCTTTTCTGACGATCCTGGGCGTAATGATCGGGGTCGGCTCGGTGATCGGCCTGGCGTCGATTGTCGACGGTCTAAATGCGTCCGTGATGGAAGAAATCAACCGTGGCGGCGCGAACACAATCGAGGTGATGCGACTCCCGCACAACGCAGATTGGGACAATCTCACCGAGGAAGAGCGCAATCGGCCCTGGATTAAATCGGGTGAAGCGGAGGCGATACTCGCTTCATGCGACTACGTAGATGCGGTCTCGCCGCAGAATCATTACCGGCGGCGTGGCGGAAACATCATCAAATACAAGAACCGCAAAGGCAGTTTTCCACCAATCGTGGGAGTCTGGCCCTCGTATCCAAAGGTCAGAAACAGCATCGTCGAACGGGGCAGGTTCATCTCCGACCTGGATCAGAATTTCCGCCAGTACGTATGCGTCCTCGGCAGTGATCTGGCCGACGGGCTGTTTGAGGGGGAGGATCCGGTTGACAAGAATATCCGGGCCAACGGCGTGGAGTTCCGTGTGCTGGGTGTCCTTGAAAAAGAAGAATCCAATCTCGGTGGCGAGGGGCATAATAACAAGATGTTTATCCCCCTGTCGACCTTTGAGAAGCTCTATTCGTGGGACGAGGCGCTGACTCTGATCGTCCGGGCCGATAGTTACGAGAATATGGAGATCGCCAAAGAAGAAGTGATCGCCGCCCTGCGCATATACCGCCGCGTGCCGTTCAACAAGCCCAATAATTTTGCGGTAGAAAGTCAGGAAGACCGCGAAGGTTTTGTCAACAATATCACCGACGGTATATATATCGCGATGATTGTCATTACGTCGGTCGGCCTCATGGTGGGCGGAATCGGAGTTATGAACATCATGCTGGTTTCGGTTACCGAGCGGACACGGGAAATCGGTGTACGTAAGGCAATTGGCGCCCGGCGAGCCAACATCGTCCTGCAATTTCTCACCGAGGCTATGACGCTATCCGGGACCGGGGGAATAGTCGGCGTTGTTTTTGGCATTTTGCTGGGGGTGATTGTGAATTCGCTTATCGGATTTCCGATCGCGATTTCGATTTTCTGGATTACGATTGGATTTGTCGTGTCGGTATCGGTTGGGCTGATATCCGGCGTGTATCCGGCCCTCAAAGCGGCTTACCTGGACCCGATCGAAGCCCTGCACTACGAATAACTTCGTGGCCGATCACATTTTCCATCTTTTTTTCTTTTGTTCCTCTCGCCCGTTCGTCATTATATTGGAACGGGATATAACCCCGTCTGTTGAAACTGTATAGAGTCATGAAGCAAATGTACGCAAAGACATTGCTGATACTGGTGGGGCTGTGTTTGGTCACACCGAATGCTTCGGGCCAGCATTTCAGTATCTACGGCAATCAGAACCGACCCGAGGACGTTTATTTCCTGACGGACTACGCTGCCTTCCGATCGGACAGCACCGATAAGATCCGCCTTGAGGTCTATTACCAGATTCACAATCCGATTCTTAAATTCACCGAGGATAGCGGTCTTTATGTCGCCGAGTACTTGATAACGATCGATGTACATGACGACGACGAACTGGTCGGTTCCTTCCGCCGCAATCGAACGGTTAAGGCACCCAATAAACGGAAGGCCAAGTCCCACGCAGATTATCGGACCAATCAGGTCAATTTTGAGCTTGACCCGGGGAAGTACAAGGTCGACATAGCCCTGCGCGATATCAACGGCGAAAAGGTGATCGAACGCGATTTCAAGGCAAAGCTGAAGAAATTCAGCGAGAAGACAGCCCGCCTCTCTGATATCGAGCTGATTCAGGCCGCCGGCGCCCAGAGCGATGAACCATCCAAGTTTGACAAGGGAAATCTCACCATGATTCCCTCGGTTTCGACCACCTTTGGCGACAACAATATCTGGAAACTGAAATATTACACCGAAATCTATCAGGGGACGGATTCCCCCGAGGAAGTCCGAATCGAAACGGTTGTGCGCCATCGGCTGAAGGGAATGCTCTACCGGGATTCGCTAACGTCTTCGTTCAACGACGGCATCATCAGGGAACTGCGCGAGATTTCTCTGGATAATTTCAAGCCGGGTGACTACGAGCTTGAGATTACCCTTACCGGGAAGCGCAAGAAGAAGATCGATTTCAGAAGCAAGAATTTCAACCTGACCTGGTCCGAGCGGGCCTACATGAAGTTCGACTACAGAACGATATTAAACCAGTTGAACATTATCGTTGATAAGAGCGAACTGGAGGGCATGGAGGATCTGGAGGATTTCGACGCAAGGGTTAAGGCCTTCGATGCGTTTTGGCTGGCGCGCGATCCGAGCCCCGGCACGCCGGAAAACGAGCTAAAGCGCGAGTTCTATCGTCGGGTGCGCGTGGCCAATGCCAACTTCCGCTCATTCACTACTTCCGGATGGAAGACCGACCGGGGGAGAATTTATATTCTGTTCGGGGAACCGGACCAGGTGGATGATTATCCGCTGGTGCCCAATTATATGCCATATCAGGAATGGCACTACTACCGCGGTTCAAGATACAGGAGGTTTTTGTTTGTTGATGCTAACGGGGACGGCGACTACCGACTTCAGTATCCGTTTGACGGATTAAACCTGAGACCAGAGTTTTAAAGGAGTTTTGCCTTGCCAAGAGTACGAAACTGTTTTTTCAACATTGTTATTTTGTCATTAATCGCCGCAGGTCAGACCTGGTCCGCGCCCTCCGAGCCGACCGAACTGGCCGTTTATGCCGGAGCCGTTGTCAGCGATAACCCCGTCTACGATTCAGTCGCAATCGTGGAATTCCCTTTCTCAGTCAACCGGGATCAGTTCGAATTTTACCGGCCGGATAGTACCGACAGCCACCTCTATTCGCGGATATTCGCCCAGGTAGTTCTGCTGGATAATAACGGTTACGCTGTTGATTCGGCCCAGACGATTTTCTCCGTGCGAGTCAATTCTGCCGAGGAGGCGGCTCAGCCCGGCTATCGCATTTTCAACCGTCTGGCGTTACCGATTCGGCCGGGATCGTACTCGGCCCGGGTGACCGTGATCGACGTCGCCAGCAAAACCACCGGCGACTATTTTCTGGAAAAGATTATTGTCCCCGTGATTGAAAAAATCCGGATCAACATCGGCGGCGTATGTCTCGCCTACCAGATGAAGTATGTCGGTGACGACACTACTCAGGCTGCCGCCAGACTGACCAAAAGCGGTTTCAGTATGCTGGTGAATCCGGTCTCGATCTTTTCGATTGACGACACGGTTGCCTATGTCTACGGTGAGATATACAATCTCAGTCTGGAGACGGGAGGCGATCAGCGTTACCTGCTCACGCTGACAGTTCTTGATGCCGCCGGTGATGTGTTTCGTTCCTACGGATCGCGTGTCAGCGATAAACCGGGGTCAACGGCGGTCATCAAGGAGACTATGGATATCTCCGGCTGGCCTGTCGGCGGCTACACGGTTCAGCTTATCGCCAGCGACCTCGCCACCACGGAGGCCGATACAAGTTTGACCGCTATCAACGTCGTCTCTCCGGAGGAAATTCTGGCCACGGCTGCCTATGCCCGACGGGCAGTCTCGGCGTACGACAGTCTAACGGTGAAAGACAAAGTGAATATGGTCTCATATGTGCTTACGCCGGAGCAGAAGGGAACCATGTCGAGCCTCAACGACTCAGCCAAGGTTGTCTACTTAAATCGCCTCTGGAGCACCGAAGTGATCCATCCGCGATCCGGCCGGGCGGTTCACCGGGATGAGATGGTGCAGTGGTACAAATACTGCAACCTGCGTTTCAGTTCTGGTGAGGGTATGACTGATGGCTGGATGACCGACCGCGGACGAATTTACCTGACCTACGGGCCCTGGGGCGAACGAGACGAGTTTCAGGCGCCGATGGTGGGTAATCCGTACGAGGTGTGGTACTACCACGAGGTTAAAGAGGGCACGATATTCATCTTTGAAGACTGGACCGGTAATGATGATTACCGGCTGGTTCACTCCAACGCCTTCGGCGAGGTCTACAGCAAGGACTGGCAGGATAAGATCAATCAGGGATTTATCGAATTTTTCGATTGATCGACAAAACGAGTGACAAAAAAAGCCGCCCTTGAAGGGGCGGCTTTTTTGTGTAATCGTAATTATGGTTTAGCGCTGCTAGCCGCCTGCTGCCTGGCTGCTCGCAGAGTGCGCTTGACCGGTACTGTAAAGCGCGACGCCATCTGATCATCAAACTCGATAGTGAAAGACTTTTCAAAATCGCTTTTGACCGCTTCTTTGGTCAGTTTGACCTTAGCCTCGGCTGACTCGCCGACACCGATTGATTTGGGCAGATCGACCTCAAATAGATCCTTCGGGAACTGAATCATCGTGGTCTTCAACTCCTGGTCGGAAACATTGGTGATTTTGAAGGTCATTTCGTCGCGGACCTTGTCGCCGAACTGGGTCAGGTCGAGCTTGTACGGCTTGATCAGGACCGGGTAGGTCGAATCCGGACGGGCCACGACATGGGCAATAATCTGAACATGTTTGTCCGGCGGGCCCTCGTTGGTCTGAATCGTCGGCCGCTTAGAAATACGGCTTTTGTATTTCTTGGTGCTGAAAATGATCTCAAGTTTGGTGCTGTCACCGACAGCGAGCACGTTCTTTTCGAGAGGTGCTTTGGTGCAGCCTCAGCCAGGCTTCACTTTCAAGACCTTCAAGGTGTCATCACCGGTGGACTGCAACCAGAAGATATGGCTTACTTTGGCGTTTTGCGGCACATAGCCGAATTTGAAAACCGATTCGGGTATAGTCAAACGCGGTGCGGCCAGCGCGCTGCCGGCTATCACCAGCAAAAGGACTATCAAACCAAGCAGGAAAACACTGCGTCTCATTTATTCCTCGCCTCAACCTGTCAGTCAGGTCTGTTTTGGTTCAGTATAGTTTTCTGCGGATTGGAACCGTAATCCGCGTTTTCTCTTTATCGTCCAGCTCAACGGTAATTGAGCATTCAAACTCTTTATCGATAAATTCAGGTCTAACCTTAACCGCTCCGGTAGCCTCGGAGTTGCCTCCAACCGATTCCGGAAGTTCGACCTCGCACTCCACCGGCGCGGGGGATATGCGCGTGATCGAAATCCTCGCATCGGAGTCGTTTTTAACCTTAAACCTCATTTCGTCATTCAAGTTCTCGCCAACAGCGGAAACTTCGAATTTAAACGGCGAGAATGCCACCGGGTGAAGCTCGTTGGTAGTCTGTACTGCATTGCCTTCAAGGAGCACCTGAAGGGGATCGCCGCCGGCGTTCGTGAAGATGTACGGATACCGCCCGATTCGCCCGAGTCGCCGACCGACATTCCAGGAAATACCCACCCGCATACTGTCGCCGGGGGCAATCACTTTGGAATCCAGCGGCACCAGCACACAGGAGCAGCCGGTCTTTATTTCGTTAATAACCAACGTATCAGAGCCCACCGACTTAAACCAGTAATAGTGCTTCAGCGAGGAGTTCTGGGGTATATAACCGAACTCAAAGCCGTTGTCCGGGATTTCCAGTTTTGGCTGCGCCACTGCACCGCCGACAGCCAGAGCCGAAATCACCAGAACTGTTAGAATTGTACCTGAAAACTTCATCACCACATTCTTATATTGTTGTTGTCCTGTTTTTGTTCCAGAGACTGGCAATATATTAAACATCAAGTAGTTAGTCAAGGCCTTAGCTATTTCGCGCTATACTTGACATCCTTTGTCGCTGTCCGATTGTGCTTCGCTTTCACTCAAATGCAATGCCGCCCGAAAGCCCGCCAATTTTGGACGAGGCTGACTTCCACACTGTGAGAGAAACGCATACCGGCGCAACGATCCGACCACAAAGCAAAATCGCTCGGAGTGTTTTCTCGGGGCGGTTAGCGCATGAAGTAACAGTTTATATGCGACGCCTATCTCTTGGCCAATAAAGGCGTTACATGTCGAAGATTTTGCCCGGATTGAGGATGCCGTGCGGATCGAACTGCCGTTTAATTTTCCGCATCAGATCAACCGCCGGACCATGCTCGAGGTCGAACAGGTTCTTATGGCCGATACCGATACCATGCTCACCCGAGATTGTACCGTCAAATTCAATCGTTTTCCGGATTATCAAGTCACTGATTTCGTTCGCCCGCTTCCACTCATCATCGTTGTCGGGATTGGCCAGAATGAGAGCGTGAATGAGCCCCATACCGACATGCCCCAGGGTATGTACCATGATGCCATGCTGATCACCAAGCTGGTGGCAATATTCGACGATCTCGGGCAGCTTTGAGATCGGGAAAGCGACATCGTTGCGGATGATGGCGTAGCCCGGTCTGCGATGCTTGATAGCATCGGTGGCGTAATGGCGAATTTCCCACGGCCGCTGGCCGTCGGCCAGCTTAAGCGGGCTGCCGCCCAGTTCTTCGCAGATCGACTCGGCCAGTTCGTTGTTCGATCGCAGGACTTCGTCCGGACCGTGGAATTCCAGAAAGAGCGCCGGGACTTCCTCAAGGCCATAATCCTTGAGCAGATTGAGCGCCTGCATGGTCTTGCGGTCGAGGAACTCAATCGCCGCGATATCGATGCCGTAGCGGCGAATCTCCGAGACCGCCCGGGCAGCGTTAAGTTCGGTGTCGAATTTGTAGGCCGACTGCAGGCGTCCCTCCGGAAGTCCGGCTAGTTTGAGCGTGATACCGCTGATAATCGCCAACGTGCCTTCCGATCCCGCGATCAGGTCCACCAGGTTGTAGCCGCTGGACCGTTTGACCGCCCGGTTGCCGAGCTTCATGATTTCACCGCTGCCGGTGATTATATCCAGTTCGAGCACATATTCTCTTGTCCCGCCATACTTGACCGAGTAGATGCCGCTGGCGTTGGTAGAGACCATGCCGCCGATAGTGGCGACATCGCCCGATCCGCCCGGCGAAGGCGGGAAGAAAAGCCCCTCGTTCTTGAGCCGATTGTTCAGGTCGTCATAGATAATGCCCGGTTCGACCCTCACCTGCAGGTCATCGGTCCAGAGATCGATCACTTCGGTCATGCGGCTGAGGTCGAGCACGATACCGTTGTCGCTCGGTATGGTCGAGCCTTCCAGAGCGCTGCCAGCCCCCCGTGTAGTTAGCGGGGTTTTGGTCTCGCAGCAGAGGCGGACCACGGCGCTGATTTCGTTGGCATTGGCTGCCCATGCCAGGGCCAGCGGTGTCACGCCGGGCAGGGTTGATTCATCGCGGGCGACGATCGCCAGTTGATCCGGGTGACTGGTCACCCGGTCCGGCGAAAGGATTTGCGAAAGTCGTTGAAGTATGTCCATGCGCATCGAGTATTATTATTTCAGGTTTCTCAGGGCCAGGAAGAATGGTTCCCAGTCGGCTATTACAATCGGTTTCTGTTTCAGTTTATCGAGATCATCTTCGCTCAGGTGGCTCTTGTCGACCACGACCGCCAGCGCATACTCTTTGAACCAGTCGTTATACATGTACCATATCCCCTTGTCACCGTACTTGGTGCCCCAACTGTTTTCAACCCGCCACTTAATCGGCTGGCCGTCGTTGGTAGTGTCCACGCCGGTTATTGCCATGGCGTGCGAAGGGGAGATATCCTGGAAGCTGATCCGGTCCGCCTTGCTCATTTTGAAATCTATGCCGAGCGTGTTGTTCTAATCATATATATCAAGCGCCATGATGCCCGAGTCGCGATAATTCTGCTGGCCCACGTCGCAGGCGAACCAAACTATCTGGGAATCCAGGAGCGCTGCCAGCGTATACTCGGCCAGTTTGTCGGCGGACAGGTTCAGCACGGTATAGTCGGACCGTTCGAAAATATTGCGGCTGCCCTCCATCTCAAAGAGTTGATCCATCTTCTTGGCCGGGTTATTGACCAGCGCGACGTATTCCGGCAGGTCGTCGCCCAGGAGTTCATCGTAGAAGGACTTCGGTGTATAATGCTTTTCGGCGATCACCTTGACCGAGTCCTCTTCGGTTTCATAGCGGAAGGTAAATTCTTTCGGCGGCTTGCCGTATGTGAAGACGAGCAGGCGGTAGATATCAGCCAGCATCTCTTCTTTGCGTGCCCGGAGGTCTTTTTCGCTTTGGCCCTGCTGGTGCATCCGCCGCAACTCGGCGGTATATTTTCTCAGCAGAGTCTTACCAAGCTCGTTAACCCGCCCGGTCTTCATGGATTGCTTGCTTTCCGGCATAGCTGATAGCGGCACCGCGCCGTACTTGTCCAGCAGGTCAGTGAAATAATGAAACCAGCCACCGTCGCCAAACATCCAGCCCAGATACCCATTCAGCGAGCGGTCGTCCACCGGCCGGTCGCGCATGGCAATCATCGTCTCCAGAAACAGGTTCGCCTTTTCCAGCTTGTCGTAAAACGCGAGGTACGATTCGGAGAGTTCGAAATCATCAAGATCAAGCTCCTTCATGATCTTCGGCGCGAGACAGTTGACCCCGGCGAATAACCAGCAGCGGCCGCTGCTTTTCTGGTCGATAATACCGGTTGACTTGACCTTGTGATCGA
Organism: Calditrichota bacterium; assembly: GCA_030641085.1. Classification (GTDB taxonomy): domain Bacteria; phylum Zixibacteria; class MSB-5A5; order GN15; family FEB-12; genus DAOWIC01. The sequence continues at coordinate 3,607 of DAOWIC010000219.1, read as the reverse complement.
GCAGTTTGTCATGGGCAATGACCCGCTCCCGGTTGAGACTGAGCTGCCTGAGGTCGTTATTGGTGACGGCGTTTATCAGGGCGGACTGGTCGCCGCGAGACTCGAATTTTTTTTCAAAGTGTTTCAGCAGATCCTGGTCGATCGTGCCATCCTCGGCGGCGACGCCGACAGAGAGGCCTAAGATGAGCAGCATTGCCAAGATGCCTGCAATGGGTGTGGTCTTCATCCGGGTTTCCTTTCGCTTCGTTTTGCCTAAAATAGGGCCGCCGTTCTCAAAAGGCAAGTGCGCTTGGTATCATAGACGAATTCCCCGGGTAAATGTTCACGTTGGGGAGCAGAATGGCGGCATCCCGATGATGTAAAAAAAACTTTTCATTTCACCTCAAATTGCTCTAAATTGGACAACCGAAGCAAAGAGACAAGCAGGAACGGACAATTATTATGGCTAAAGATAAGAAGAAAAAAGTCAGGCCGGAGGTTCTTAAGGGTTTTCGCGACTACCCGCCGTCGGAGCAAATGGCGCGCGAGGAAATGCTGGGGCGGATCCGCGAGGTGTTCGACCTGATGGGTTTCCTGCCGCTGCAGACGGCGTCGCTGGAGTCCGCCGCGACCCTGCTTGGCCCGCATTATAACGAGGATTCGCTCAAGGAGCTTTTCGGGTTTACCGGGCCGGATGAGGTCGATATGGCATTGCGCTATGAGTTCACGTTGTCGCTGGCCCGCTATGTGGCCGCCGATCCGAATTTGGCGCTGCCGTTTCGCCGGTATCAGTACGGCAATGTCTGGCGAGTGGATAAACCCGGACCGGGACGATACCGCGAGTTTATGCAGTGTGATATCGATATTGTCGGGACGAAGAACCTGCTGGCCGATGCTGAGATTATCGCCGCGATGGTGACGACCTTTGATCATCTCGGCATTAAGAATTTCAAGGTGCGCTATTCCAATCGCAAGATTCTCAACGGCCTGATAGAATACGCCGGTATCACTTCCGATCAGGCACAGGGTGTCATGCGGGTTATCGACAAGCTGGAGAAGCAGGGGAGGGCAGCGGTCGTGGCAGAGCTGGGAGCGGGCCGGGTTGACGAATCGGGCGACAAAATCAAGGGGCTGAATGTCGAGCCGGCGCAGATCGCGCAGCTTGAGAAGTTTCTCGATATGGCCCTGAACAAGGACAAGGAGCCGCTGTTGCTGGCCGAAGAATTGCTCGGTGGGATCGACGCCTCCCGCGAGGGGATAAACGAATTGCGCACGATTGGCAGCTACCTGTCGGCGATGAATATCGAGCGCTCCAAAGTGGAGGTGGACCTGACTATTGTCCGCGGTCTCGGTTACTATACCGGCCCGGTCTTTGAGACCAGCCTGCTCGATCTGCCCGAATTCGGCTCGGTTTTTTCCGGCGGTCGTTACGATAATCTCGTTGACCGTTTTCTTGGCCGCTCGATTCCGGCGGTTGGGTCGTCGATCGGTGTCGACCGGCTGCTGGCCGCCCTGATCGAACTCAAGGCGCTGAAATTGAAGGAGGCGGCGTCAAGAGTGCTGGTGACGGTGATGGATGCCGAGCGTCTAACCGACTACCTGGAACTTCTGCGGCGACTTCGCGACGAGGGCATTCCATCGGAGATATTTTCCGGGGACACGAAGAACCTGACCAAACAAATCAAGTATGCCGACCGGGCGGGAATTCCGTTCGCGGTGATCGCCGGTTCAAACGAGTTTGAAAACGGCACCGTTACGGTGAAGAACCTGGCGGCCGGACGCGAAAAAGCGATCAGCACAACGGATCGACAGGAATGGCTCAAGGCGGAGAAGATTCAGGTAACGATTCCGTCGAGTGAACTGATCGACTTTCTCAAGAAGCACCTGCCGGGATAATTGGCAGGGTTATCGGAGGGGATACAAACGGGGGCGAGGTGGATGTGTATGCCCTTGACACCGGGTATAAAACGCCGTTATTTCTTATGCATGGCTGAAGACAAGGGAAATGGCTGAGTAACATTTTGTAACGCGAAGCTGAACTGATTTAGTATGCCTGACAAGAAGATTTACGCCGGTATCGACATCGGCGGGACAAATATCAAATTCGGTCTTATCGACTCCAACGGGAATATCTTACACCGCGAACACCGACCGACAATGGCCGAGAAGGGCGCCGGGCCACTTTTGCACCTGATCACAAATATAGCCGAGCGCCTGCTCTATTTTGCGGCCGAAGAGGATTACGCGATCAAATATGTCGGTGTCGGTTCGCCGGGAGCGGTTGACTACCGTACCGGTCGGGTGATCGGCCCCTGCCCGAACATCGACGGTTGGCAGGGAACCGAAATCGGCGCCACCCTGAGTGAGCGGCTTAACACGCCGGTCTACGTCGATAATGATGCCAACGCCATGGCGCTGGCTGAGGCGCGTTTTGGAGCGGCAGCCGGGGCGCGGTCAGCGATCTGTGTCACGGTTGGAACCGGTATCGGCGGCGGGGTTATAATAGATGGCAGGGTCATGCGCGGGGCCAGTTCCTCCGCGGGCGAACTGGGTCACATGACGATCAACTTCGACGGACCCAAATGCAACTGTGGCAACAAAGGTTGCCTTGAAATGTACTGCTCCTCGCAGGCAATGATTGACGGCGTCAAGGCGAAAACAGTCAAGGGCTTATCGCCGAGACTAGAAGAAGTGCTTGAGGGCGACTTGGGAAACCTGACTATTAAGAAACTCTTCGCGGCCGCCAGAAAGGGCGACGAAATTGCCGGCGAGGTTATCAGGGATACGGCGGTTTATCTCGGGATCGGGCTGTCCGGAATTGTGAACGTTTTCAATCCCGAGGTCGTAGTTGTAGGAGGCGGTATTATTGACGGCGGCGCGGGATTCCTTGAGGTGGTGACGGCCGAGATCAGGAAGCGGGCGTTTTCATCAGCGGTGAGCGACTTAAGAGTGGTCAAAGCGTCGCTGGGCAATGCCGCCGGGTTTATCGGCGCCGGACTCCTGGGCGACGCGGAACATTAAAGCATGGATGTCAAAGATGACTGACGAAAAAACAAACAGGCCGCTAACATTCAAAATCGCCTATTGGTACGGTCTGATATTTTCGGGGATTTTCATTCTCTACGGCGGGGTGCAGATAATCCTGGGCATTCTCGACCGCAACTACTCGGAGATGACGGTGCCGATACTGAGTCTGCTGGTCGGTGTTGTTCTGATATCATTCGCCTTTGCCTACAAAGAGTTGAAAAAATGGGGATGGTATGGCCTGATCGTCATCAATGCCCTGGTGATCATCCTGGCGCTGTTCAACTATACACACTACGAGAACATCGTGCTGATGATATTCTCGATGATCGCGCTCTTCGCACTGTTTTCATCCTCCACCAAACAATACCTTTTGCGGCGGCATTAAATTTAGGTTGACATAAGTCGATAAGGTATTAAATTGCCAACTCGAATTTTCACGTACTGTATGGCGCCCTAGCTCAGTTGGTAGAGCAACGGACTGAAAATCCGTGTGTCCGCAGTTCAATTCTGCGGGGCGCCATTTTTTTATGCGGTCGATTCTCCCCGAAAAAACGGTTGTTATCGTGTTCTTGAAGCGGAATATTAACCTCTGACAATGAAT
>DAOWIC010000277.1 GCA_030641085.1 Calditrichota bacterium | reverse complement strand
GGGGAGAGGTAGTCGGAATCTCGGCGGTGATCGATCTCAATTTCCTGCCCTGGCGGGAGAAGCTGGCCGGGTACGATGTCAACTGCCTGATCGCCTACGACTCGGAATAAGCACTGACGTTTGGCGTTAGATCGCTTTTTAGGCAACGTTTCGTATAAGACGTTGCCTTTTTCTCTGTCATATAATAAATTCACCGTTGTCCGAGGGAAACGGGTAAAGAATAGATGAGTAGGTCAGGACCCTTGCGGTCCTGACGCAGATGTCGAAACCGCAGCGGTTTCGACCTGCAATTCTCAACACACGGCTACCCTTACCCCTTTGGACACAAGACATGCAACGCATGTGCCCCCGTAGCTCACCTGGATAGAGCATCGGTTTCCTAAACCGAGGGTAGCAGGTTCGAGTCCTGCCGGGGGTACCAGTATTGTTGGCTTTGCTTACAATGTACGGAGCAATCCGGTAACCCACAGCTTCGCTGTGGGCAAGTAACGCATGTGTACTGTTGGTGCGACAAGAAAGACAACTTCTCAGAAGCTATAGGGCCTGTAGGGGCTTGATTTATCAAGCCCTCGGAAAGCATTTGATGAATCAAATGCCTGCGGGCTTCTCCCAACGCGGCAGGTGAGGGCACCTGCCGTGCACGAATCATTAGAACCCGACATAGGGTCAGGACCGTTCGGTCCTGACTTTTTATTGGCAGAACGTCGGGGTATAATCTCAACAGGCCCTAAGGGGTGTGGCATCCGGCACCCCAGTATCATCAATGAAAGAACGATTTGGCAGTCAGTATCGCCTTTACGCCGACGGTCCACCCATACGACTTATTGGCACCTTCGAAATTAAAGAAGTAGTTGCTCTTTAAGAACGGGGAAATAAAGGCCCGGTTACCATTTCCGTTTCTCCCGATCTCGATCGGAAAGCCGATGTTCAAGGAAGTCAGAATTCCTCGATCCAAGCCTTCATGCCGAAAGAAGAAGTAGTGAGTTTCGAATCCCGTGATAATAAACAGCCTTTCCGAAAGCCTGTAACGCAATTCCGAATTGGGGAGGAACATTATATATGTGGTCAACGTAGGCTTCTTGATGTCTCCGATGGTCTTATGAAGCAGTATAAGTATAGTGTTGACTCCGCCGCGAAGGCTGAACCTCCATGTCCCGGTTTGTTTGTACCAGACAAGATCGGTTAGGACGATGGGCCCTTTTACAGTATAGCCCAGTTTGTTGCCAATTACCGTTTCCTGTTCCAGAAAATCAAATCCGAATGACTCTAGGTCATCGTTCCCCTCGTACCAGGCAGTCACAAACCGATGTCCGATTGGAGAATCGGTTGTGTCCGGTAGGTCTTTCGCGGTCACGGAGCAGAATGAGAAGCAGAGTAAAATCAGGATCGGTATTATCTTTGGCACGATTTCCCTCCAATGAGTTGTCTGCAAGATAGCAAGGTGTACTGTGATGTCAACGAGTCATTTGTAGGGGCTTGATTTATCAAGCCCTGAAAAAGCATTTGATAAATCAAATGCCTACCGAGTTATCCCCAGTCGGCAGGTGAGGGCACCTGCCGGGCACGAATGTGAGTCGTTCTGTGGGCACCTGCCGGACACGGACCAAGATTCGTGACTCCGCCCCGCCGATTGCCGCCGTCTGTTTTTGTTGCTTACCGAAAACTCAAGTATTAGTTAGCGCTCAGGCTATCAACCCCAGTCCCATACCAAAACCAGGAGGAAGCTATGATACTAAAGAGAATTGGCCCAATGTCCTGCGCTAAGGTGTCGGCGATTCTGAACGCTTTGATTGGTTTAATTGCCGGGTTTTTCTTCTCGCTTTTCGGTCTGATCGGAACCGCCATGGGCGGTGCTGACGGTGCAATGGGTGCCCTGTTCGGTGTCGGCGCGATAATCTTTATGCCCATCCTCTACGCTGTGTTCGGTTTTATCGGCGGCCTGATAGGTGCGGCTATTTACAACCTGGTGGTCAATTGGGTCGGCGGTATCGAAATGGATTTCGACATGCCCCCCGCGCAGCAACCGCCGCCACAACCGAGGTTATAGCGTATTATAGGCTCTGCAAATCAGCCGCGGCCCGCTCCAGTGGGCGGGTCGCGGTGTCTTAAATGTCGCCGACAGAAAATCTTGCAATAATCTCAATCGCTTTCCATATTACTGGCGGTTACAGGTCCGATCCGCTATCCTGACCGGATCAGAAATATTCGCGAATAAGCAGCAACGCCCAGTCGCTGTCGAAAGGAGTTGATCGTTATGGCCAGACACTGCACTAAGTGCGGCAAAGATCTCACGCTGGACGATTCGTTCTTCTGGAAAAATCAGCCTGTCTGTCACAATTGCCATGACGAGTTTGAAGAGGCCGTGCAGCCGATCCTTGGCGCTACGCCGCTGGTACGCTCAGCCTGCCCCAGTTGCGGCAAACTCCGCAATCCAGTGGACTCAATCACGATTGATCGCCGAACCGGCGACAGAGTCAAATCAAGCGTGCTTATTGTTGGCATTGTTTTCGCCCTCGTTGGATTGGTGCTGGCCGGAATAGGCGTTATGGAGTGGATCGCTTCCCGGACTCCACCGCTGATTGGGCTTGTAATCGGGTTTTTGGCGCTCTCCGGCGGACTGCCGGTCATTCTCAACTATATCCGGGCCGACAAAGCCGAAATGTTCAAGTTTCGCTGCACGCCTTGCGGCAAGCGCTGGGAAAAGACCGAAGACGAAATTAGTCAATCCCGCGGCGCGACTCCACGGTCTTCCTGATCAATGCTCCCGGTCGGTACAGCCGACCGATCATTGATTAACTACTGGCGGGATTGACTTAGTCGTTGCGCAGGGCTTCAACCGGTTCGACTCGCGCCGCGCGTGCTGCCGGGTAAAAACCGGCCAACAGGCTGACCACGAGACCGAAAGCAAGGGCGGTTAGAATCAACCAGATAGGAAGAGAAAACAACTCGGTCTCATCGATACCATAGTTGGCCATGATCGCTTTGGCTATCACCGACGCCAAACGGGTAATGAGCCAGCCAAAGACGATTCCCACCACCGCGCCGACCGTGCCGATCATGCCCGATTCGACCAGGAAGAGCCAGCGGATATCAAGCTCGTCCGCCCCCAGTGATTTGAGCACGCCTATCTCGCGGCGGCGCTCGACAATCGACATCACCATCGTGTTGACAATTCCCAGCGAGGCGGTAATCATGGCGATAAAGCCGATCACGCCCAGGGCCATGTTGAAATAGAGAAAGAACTGCCGAATCTCCTCGAATTCCTCGGCGTAACTGAATGTCCTGAAGCCCATCGCCCGGACCGTGTCACGAATCGGCTGATAGGCGGCCTGTGGGTCGAGATCGAGCGTTACCCGGGGATAGGTTCGGCCGCTGCCGGGGTCGGTTGAGGCGAACAGTGTGCCGCTGCTCAAGGCGGAAAACATTACCGTCGGATCGCCGATGAATCCGGTCGAGTTGAAGACGGCGGCGGTGGCACGCGGTATTACCACCGGGCTGATCCGCGAGCGGCCGTGGCTGCGGCCTTTCAGAACGCCGCATATGGTCAGCGTATCGGTAAGCTCGGCGCGGTTATTCATGAATCCGCTGAGAAAGCGCTTCATCGCCCCGCTCAATTCCTCGCGTGCCATCTGCTGCCAGTAGGAGCTGCTGCTGAGTGAATCGCGCTCGAATGTTTCGGCTCGCTGACGCACGATATCGCCGACATCGCGAATCACGCCCGCCAGCCCGCTGTCGATACTGGCCACGTGCACCGAGACCACCAACTGCCGACCGAGAAGCGAATCCGGCTCCTCAATTCCGAGTTCCTCCAGCAGATCCTCGGTGATCATAGCCTGATGCGAGCTGTCGCTTTCAAAAGTCGTTCCGGTAACCAGTTGTGAGAAGAGTTTTGTTCGTGAGGCCGCTCCCGGCAGTGCCTGGGCGGAGGTGTTTAGCGTCATATCGTTCACCACGACCGTTACCGAAAACTCGTCGAACGGGTAGGCAAGGTTGACCCCCGGCAACTGTGAGAATGTCTCCACCGCCGACTGATCCAGAGTGCCGGCGGTAATGCTGTCAGTCACCTGGTCATCGCTAAGAGAGAAGACCTGCATCGTTGAAAAGAGTCCCAGCTCGTCAAACTGGCGCGCGACATTCTCCTGCATGCCTGCTCCGAACGACAGCATAGAGACAAAAGCCGCAATCGCGATAACGACCCCGGACACAGTCAGAAACGCCCGGAGTTTCATCCGCCACAAATTGCCGGTCGAGATTGTCACCAGATCACGCAGGTTCATCGGTACTCCCTTCGGGCCGGGGAGAGGCGCCATCATCTGCCAATCTGCCGTAATCCATCTTCACAATCCGATGCGCGCAGCCTCGGGCAAGGTTCCGATCATGCGTTACCATCACCACCGTCAGGCCGTCACTGTTGAGTCCCGTGAGAAGATCAGCGATCTGGTCGCTGTTTTCGTGATCGAGGTTGCCGGTGGGTTCATCGGCAAACAGCACCTGCGGTTTTTTCACCAGCGCTCGCGCCATGGCCACGCGTTGCTGTTCGCCACCGGACAGGTCCGCCGGGCGGTGATCGAGCCG
>DAOWIC010000241.1 GCA_030641085.1 Calditrichota bacterium | reverse complement strand
CTGAAGATGAAAGGCGACGGCGGTATTATTACTACCGGCTCGCTGGGCGAGGTGATGAAAGAGTCGATTCAGGCGGCATCATCCTATGTTCGCTCGAAAGCCGACGTCCTCGGGATCGATATCAGCGATTTTAACGATTTTGATCTGCATATCCATTTCCCATCCGGGGCGATCCCCAAAGACGGTCCGTCCGCGGGCGTAACTGTCTGTCTGGTGATTGCGTCGGTAATGGCTGAGCGACCGATTCGCAACGACATTGCCGTCACCGGCGAGGTTACCCTGCGCGGCAAGGTGCTGCCGGTGGGAGGAATAAAGGAAAAAGTCTCCGCGGCCTATCGGGCCAACATTTTCAACGTTGCGCTTCCGAAGGAGAACAAGAAAGACATCAGTGAGCTTCCCAAAGAGATTTTGCGCAAAACGAAGTTTTATTTCATAGAGCGGGTTGACGAACTATTCGAACTCTGCCTTCTGGACTTCACGCCATCATCGTTTACGCTGGAGAAGATTTTTGCCGAAGAGATCGAACGGGCCAAGAAAAAGAAAACACGTTCGACCAAAACCCGCACCAAGGCGGCCAAGCCGAAAAAAAAGACCTGATCGGTCAGATATCGTCCTTTCACGGAAATTAAATATCTTGACAAACACGGCATCGATGCGGTAATTATAAGTAGATATTCCAATATACTTTCGTCATCTTCGATGACGGTACCTTTTTTTTGATGCGGTGTGCGTGTGTTCCCACGAATCTGAAAATTATTATCAGCACGGGCATGTGATCCGGCATGGTTGGAATCGATCCGAGTGGTGAGAACCGGCTGTGATCTGCCCTGGGCGGCCTCATTGACAGGGAGTTGAAGTTAATTTCCGCCTCATCTTGCGTTTCATGCTCTTGCGGTGCGATAAGAATTGCGCCCGCCGGACCGGTTGGGAGGGAATAGTGTTGCGAAGAAAACAAACATCTTGTCCGAGCCGGGGCAACCGGGTTCGACGTGTTTTCATGGAGGAAGGAAGATGAGACTCAGACTCGCAGTAACCGTCGTCGCGCTAATCCTGACAACTTTCAGTATCGGTCACACTCAGAGTTTCAGCCTGGAGAGCGTTGATGGCTTGTGGGGGCCGGATACGCTGAATGTGAACGAAGAAATCACTTTCAGCCTGCGCCTGGCCAATGACGCCAACGTTCATCAGGCTATTGCTAACGGATTCCGCGTTTTCTCTCCCGATGGCGCCGAGTGGGATACGCTGGTCGGTGACACCCTGCCCTGGGGCTGGTCCGGTTATACGCCCGAAGAGGGTTGGGGTATGTTTGACATGTTCGGCATCACTTTTTTCAGTACTGATGGTCGGCTGGCCGATACGGTTGGGTTTGGCGGCACGATCATGACCTGGTGCGACGGGATGCAGCCCAATTTCAACGAGATAGCGTACACGATTACGATCGGGCCGATTGATCCGGTTCACCACCTCAAAACCATTGTCCTCGATTCCTGCTACTACCCGCCGACCGGCTACTGGATGTGGGCGTTTGAAACTGTCGATCCATTCTGGGACGGACCGCATGAGTTCGTTATTTTCGATCCCGACGCTCCCGAAGAGCCGAGCAACCTGGCACTGTCGAGTGATTCGCTTTATTTCACCAGTGTCGAGGGCGACCCGTCGCCCCTGGCGCAGAGTTTTGACGTAACCTCCGACAAAGACCCTCTGGCGTTCACGCTTCAGGAGAGTTCCGGCTGGTTCTCGGTCAACCCCGCCACCGGTCTGACACCTCAGTTAATCTCAGTCGCGGTGGATGCCTCCGGCATGACCGAGGGTGTGCATGTTGATTCGGTTATGGTTACCGCGACCGAAGCAGGCAATTCTCCGCTGCGAGTCAAAGTAGTCTACGAGGTTTTGCCGCCGCCGCCGACCATTGGTGTTTTCCCCAGTGAACTCGTATTTGTGGGTGTGGCCGGCGGAGAGAACCCTTCGGCTAAGACGCTGGATATATTCAATGACGGCGGTCAGACGCTTAACTGGTCGCTTGCCTACAGCGAAAGCTGGCTGACTGTCAGCCCGACCTCGGGAACAAACGACGTACAGATAACGGCCTCGGTCGATATTACCGGCATTGCATTCGGCGACTATCACGACACGTTGGTGATCGCCGACCCCGGAGCAACCAACAGCCCGGTGAGGGTGCCGGTGCTGCTGTCCATCGCATCCGATCTGCCGGTGCTGGTGGTCGATTCGGCTTTTTATACGATCCTTGTGGAGGAAACCAATCCGGGTATAGCGCCCCGCACCCTCTATATCACCAACGATGTGGCCGGGACCATGACCTACCGTTTTGAGGAGGATTCACCCCGGATTCTATCGCTGACACCGTCGATGGGTACCGCCCCGGCCGAAGTGGTGATCGAGTTTGACCATACCGCCGGTACGACCGGCGACGAGTTTTACGACACACTGTGGGTTTATTCCGATGAGGCGATAAATTCACCGCAGCCGGTTGTGTTCTACTTTAGATTTGTCTACCGGGCGGCCCGTAT
>DAOWIC010000084.1 GCA_030641085.1 Calditrichota bacterium | reverse complement strand
TCTTCGAGCAAATGCTTGGCGGTCTGGTGAACCATGCCGGTACGCGGGCAGGTCTTAAGGCAGGGCTCGCTACGGGTCGGTACTTCACAGGTATGGCATTTGCTGCAATTTATTTCTTCGGGGTACGGATGATCCGTGTGGCTCGTACTGAAAACGCCCAATGCACAAAGGAATAGAAGCGCGGCAGCGATAATGAGAACCTTCGCAATATTTTTGTGAATCATCTTATTTCCACCTCGCAAAGTTGATTTTCTCGTGAGTACCGTTCTTGATCTTCTCGGCTTCGTCAACAGGTACGGATATGATCGGGAAGATCATGACAATGGCACGATAGACCAGAACCAGGGTCGCTATCAGACCGGCCGTAACCGTTATCTCAAAAATAGACGGGAAGTAGGCGTGATCCACGTAGAGTGGTTTGTATGCAACCAGGTATGCATCGATCCGGTTTAAGGCCACGCCCGCAATCACCAGCGAGGCCGCCGTGAAGAGGCCCGCCACTTTTTTGCGATATTTCGGGATTGCCAGGATTATCATCGGCACAATGACACCGAAGATCATTTCTATCAGCCACATTGTCGAATACTTATCGAACGTAAAGACCAGCGGCCAGATCTCCCTGATAGTGATATCGCCGATCTTAAAGGCCAAATAAGCGCCCAGCAAAAACGGCGTGTATCGCGCCAGCGAGGAGAGCACGTTCACTTCCGGTTTAAGTTTGAACGACCGCGACGCCAGGATCGACTCGAAGATGACCATCGGGAATCCCACCGCGATCGCCGACATCAAGAAGAGCAACGGCGAAATAGTCGTTCCCCACAGTGCGTGTACTTTGGTCGGGGCGATAATCATCAGCGTTCCCAGTGACGACTGGTGCAGACAGGAGAGCACCACGCCTGCGATGATAAACAGCGACGTGAACCTGACCAGGGTCTTGTCGGCCAGATTCAGAAGGCCTTCTATCAGTTTGTTAAGGCCCGCCAGCGCGCCCGGCAGATTTACCCGGCCCTTGAAGCGTTCGACAACAATCGGCACGAACTCAATGTAGAGCACGGTCAAATAGACCATTACGCACATACCGACTTCAAACAGCGCCGAGTTTCCCTGCCACATGTTCGGGAGCATCGGGTGCCAGACATTGTACCAGCGTCCGAGGTCGGCCAGCAGCCCGATCACAACAAAAGTGTAGCCGAGCAGGGCGGTAAGCAGAGCCGGCCGAGTAATGACATGGTATTTATCCTTGTGGAAGATGTCGGCAATGGCGGCGGTGGTAAACCCGCCGGCAGCCAGGGCGACACCTGATGCTACGTCGATAGAGATCCAGAGACCCCAGGGATACTGATTATCAAGATTGGTTACCGCGCCGAGGCCTACAAAAAAGCGGTATACGTAGGTGGCGATGCCGGCCAGTGCTATCAACAGCAGCACCTTGGTGCCGGTAGTGAAGAACTTGGCTCTCATTGGAATGGCAATTTCGTGGCCGCTCATTCTGTCTCCTCCGCTTTATCTTTCTCGCCCTTGAACTGGTGCATGGCCAGTCCGAGCAATCCATACAGGGCCAGGGGCGGAACAAACGCCTTGAAAACGCCGTGCTGGATCGGTTCGGTTATGTCCGGTCCGACTTCGGTACCGACATCAGGCAGCTCCGTGTTTTTGAAATCAGTCGGCGTGAGGTAGAGCCAGCTCGTGCCGCCGACTTCATGCTCGCCGTAGACATGATCATAATACATCCCCGGGTGATTCTTGATCCGGCTGTGAGCGATATCAATCAGTTCATCGCGGCGGCCGAAGGTAAGAGCCTCATTCGGGCAGATCTCCGTGCACGCCGGCAGCTTGCCTTCCTTGACAACCCGCTCATAACAGAAAGAACATTTCTTGACCTCCGGGGCCAGCGCTTCATCATACTCATATGCGGGGATCTGGAACGGACAAGCCACTATGCAGTAGCGGCAGCCAATACATTTCCAGGCATCGTATATTACCGGGCCTTCAGGCGTCTTTTCAAGGGCACCGACAATGCATGCCGACACGCAGGCCGGCCTTAAGCAGTGCATACACTGAACCTTGATCGCATAAGGCTTCTCCGGGTTTTCCGGGGCAATAAACTGATTGACAACCGTAAACGCATCGCGATCGGGACGGCGATGTAGTTCGAACACGGTCTTGTCCTCAAAAGTGGACATCGGTCGATCAGTCAGCTCGTGAGTCCTGTTACATGCCCATTCGCACTTGCGGCACCCACTGCAGACGGCCGTATCCACCAGCACTCCGAGCGCATCCGGATTGTGAGCCGGTGCCTCGCTGGCAGTCGCCTTGCCCGTAACAAGGGTGGCAGAGCTTAAGGCTGCAATGCCGAGAAAATCTCTGCGTTTTAAGCTCATTGTAAAATGCCCTTATAAACTAAGGTTAAAAAAGTTCTCTTTTGTGTGAAAATCTTCACAAATTGCATCTTCCGTAATATGCGCCCATTTACCGACTAATAATACCATAATAGGTGCCATCCGTCAAGAAAATCAGACCTTTTCAGGTGTAAAAAAGATCGCATAGCAGAGAAAAAAACCCATTTTTGTGACTTTCTGTTTATACTTATTTCGGTCGGTCCCCACTCTCTTATGAATACTATTTTAGTCGTTTTTATGCGCCCTATTTGCCCGGTTTACGTAAGTCATTAACAGGTGATGTGTTATGGGTGTGGTTGGGGTGGTGTGTCGCATTCGGTCACGCCTGTTGTTGATTGTCCCGATGTCGAATGACAATCAATGTCATCCCGACTACCTATTATTTGAGTCGGAATCTACACATATGCCACACTTTTGTGGCCGCAATTCCAGCCCTGGGAAAAGGGATTAAGGATTCCCTGACGAAACAGTCTGAGTCCGTTGCTGCGAACAAGGTGAACTCCAACACTCAAAAGATATATATAATCTTTCATACACAGCTCGACGGTTTTGGGCCGCCGTTAGGACGGTTGGTCCGGCTTTCCAGCGCTACGGTCGATCTATTTCGCATTCGGGCGGGCAACCGGCGGCCACAAGAGGGTACGGCCAGCTGCCGGCTTATCACTTTTCGGCTGGTGCAGCTACCCGCCGAGTATTGACTTCTTGTACGGAAACTCCGGCTCCACGCAGCCCATACATGGGTGCCCGGCTCCGACGCACCAGTTAGCCCGGTTATTCCATCGGCGGCTCGGGCAGTCGGCATAGGTTTCAGGACCCCTGCAGCCCAGTTCGTACAGGCACCCTTCATCGGAGTAGTCCTTTGCGAAATTGCCTTCTTCGAATTGCCCGCGCAGCTCACAGTAGTCATGAATGAGTTTGCTGTAAAACGCTTTGGGCCTGTGGTTCTCGTCGAGGTCCAGCGCGCCCAGGCCAGCCATCAGGATCATCGCGACGGTGCCCACAAACCAATCCGGGTGAACGGGGCAACCGGAGATATTTACTAGCGGTGTCCCGATACCGGCCTCCTTCAAGACCGCCGACACCGATTTGATGCCGGTCGGATTGGGATCGGCAGCCGGGATGCCACCGAACGAGGCGCAGGTGCCGATGCCCACGATAGCCAACGCCTTGGGCGCCAAGTCCTGCACATGCTGCAGGATCGTGATGCCGTGCCCATCTTCTTCGCCGATCTGGCAATAAACGCCGCCATCCTTGGTGGGAATACCGCCTTCGACAACGAGCAGGAATTTGCCCGGCTCGCCTTTGGCGTACCCACGCAAAACGCTCATGATTTGGTCGCCCTGACCGGCGCTTATATTAGGATGGAAGGAGAGATTTACCCGGTGACCGGGGATAACCTCTCCGAGTATGATGTCCTGTATAGTCGGACTCACCGAATTCAGTACCGATACCGAGCAGCCGGAACACGCCCCGCCTTGAATCCAGACAATCGGTGTTTCCGAAATTGCGGCGGCAAACAGCTTTTCAAACCCGTGCAGGCTGAAAAGGCTCACTCCAACCAGACCGGCTCCGCCTGCGCCGGCCAGTTTCACGAAATCCCGTCTTGTTAGTTCTTTATGCTTTTTCACTTTTTTCCCTCTGTCGGTTTGGTTTGATGATTCGCAATTGCCGGATGATCCAATGCGTTCTTGATCTCATCGAGTGCGGTCGAAACGATCTTCGGAAGAGACTCCGAGAGCGACTTCGTCAACGACAGGCCCCAGTCGACCGTTTTTGGCTGGACGCCGATGACCACTGCCTGATCGGGCCCGTCCTTGGTCAACCTGGCCATCCGAAGTGTCTCCAACAGCCCGATCTGATGGAGACAATCCATCCGAACCGAACCGCCATCGACCTCGTCCGGCGTGAACCTGTAAAT
>DAOWIC010000325.1 GCA_030641085.1 Calditrichota bacterium | reverse complement strand
TCCACTCGCCGCCAGGAAATAGCTGATTTTTTTGCTCGGCATCGATCTGAATGTGATACGGAATGCGATCCGAGGGAAAGACAGCGAAAGCCCCGGGCTGATTTTGCACCCGGGACATAAAGGTAAGCTCAATCTAGCTTATATGTTACACCGCCTTTACGCCTCGATATTGGAGGTGCAGCTCAGGCAGCGGACGGCCTTAATGGAAACCGTCGAGAGACAGTAAGGGCAGTCTTTGGTGGTCACCTGCGGCGCCGGGGTCGGTTCCTCCTCGCGCTTGAGCTTGTTGATATTGCGAATCACCACAAAGACCGCAAAGGCCACGATTATGAGGCTAATAATCGTGTTGATAAAGACGCCGTAGTTCATTGTGACCGCCCCGCCCGCCTATAGACCCTTCTCTGAGAAGACGCATCCTCCCAAGACACGGCTTAAACCTCTTCTGTCCCTTGCAAAGATTGACCCGCCCACAGGGAAAAAGCCTTCCGATGAAACAAGCCTCGTTCCTTACGTTGGCTTGCCCGAATGTGACTTGGCGGAGATTCGGCAAGTGGCTATGCGTCCATACTTCGAAGTTAAAGGCAGAGGTGCCTTTAAATCTGGGGATATTCTTTTCGCCCGCATTGAACCCAGCGTTTTCAACGAGAAATATGTCCTTGCGGATAACTTGATGGGCCGTGATTTTGCTTTTACTTCAACCGAGTTTTGTGTCGTCCGGCCTAAAGAAGGCATTAACCGCTACTTCCTTTATTCGATGTTCTCCTGCTCTTTCGTCTTTGGCAGCCTTATGATTCCCGTACCCGACAAAACGACGCAGGATGAAATAGCTGAGGAGGTGCGCAAGCGCCGCCAGGAAGCTCGGCGATTGCGCGAAGAAGCGGCGCGGGAATGGGAAGCGGCCAGAACTCATTTCGAGGCATGCTTATTGGAGGGCTAAAAGGTCAGGCAATGAGCCGGCTCCGGTGGGTCGCCTTATTAAGCTTGCTATTCTTGCTATGACGATCTAAGCTTTAGTATGCTGTTGCCGACCCTTGAGGGAAGTCTTATCAACCTGCGGCGAATCAATCGTTCCGATGCCGCCAGCATCCAGCGTCATGCCAATAACTCTCTCGTGGCCCAATATCTGCCGTTCATGCCGCACCCGTACTCGATGGAGGACGCCCGGCTCTGGATCAACACCACGCACCGACTGGCGCGGACAGATATTGGTTATCATTTCGGGATTGAAGATAGAGCGAGTCGGGAAATAGTTGGCTGTATCGGTCTGAAAAACGTCAACCGTCATGACCTCAATGCCGAGTTGGGTTACTGGGTCAGTCGGGCTTTCTGGCGCAACGGATTCGCCACCGAGGCAGTACGTCTGATGCAGGGCTTTGTCTTCGGACAACTCAAGCTGAGACGGCTCTACGCCATCGTGCTGGAGGCTAATACCGGCTCGGTGAAGCTTCTGGAGAAAACCGGATTCGTGCGTGAAGGCACCTGGCGCAAGGCCAGCCTTCACAAAAAGCGCTGGTACGATGTATACTCCTACGGCCTGCTAAAAGAAGAGTTCAGCCGACATTCATAGGATTTGGGTCCAAATCGGCTGGCGCCGCCCACTGGTCCTGGGGCTTTATCGCTTCTCAGGCAGGCCGAGGAGCCTTATGCGTACATAAGTTTCAATTCTTCAATCCGTCGGGCAATATCTACCCGGTTGGCGCAGATTGCGCTGCAATCACTGCAACTGACACAGTTGACCAGGCTCTGATCGGAGCGTATCTCGTTGAGTGTCGTCCGGGCCAGGTAAAAGTCAGCGTACTGGGCCGCGTACATATGCGTCCGCATCAGGTTCGGAATATCGGTTCCGTGTTCGCAACTCGCCAGACATTGCCGGCACTGGCGACAAAAACCGATACTGAGCCGGATATTATTATCAGAGAGAAATTTCCGCTCCTCGTCGGTATATTCGAGATTGCTCGCCACGGAAAAGTCTTCGTTCATATGTTCGTAATTGGAGAAACCCGGAATAGAGGTCGCCACGTTTTTGTTTCGCGCCACCCATTTCAGAGCGGCCCGGTTGATGACGGAGTTGGAAAATTCCGTCCGGGTCTGCGGTTCGGGGAAGTTGGCCCCGCCTGCCTGAGTTTTCATGGCGACAATGCCGATACCCTTGGCGCCGGCGTTTTTCACGGCACCCATCATGGCCGTATCATCGGCCATGGTGAAATTGAACGACGTCAGCACGACATCATAGAAACCGCCGCTGACAGTCTCGTTAATAACTTCGGCCATGTTGGCATGGGTGGAGACACCGGTATGTAGAATCTTGCCCTGCTTTTTGAGTTCCGCCAAGCCATCCATCATCGCCTGATCCTTGATCGGCGCCGCATCACGAACATCATGAATGTAGACAATGTCCAGATAATCGGTTTTGAGTCGCCTGAGGCAGCCCTCGATACTCTGGAACAGTCGCTTCTTGACCTGCTCCGGGGTAACATCGCGGCGCTGAGCTGGTGTCATCACTTTGGTGCCGTAAATAACCTGGTCGCGCACACCCAGGCGCGCAATGGCGTTGCCGACCATCTGCTCGTTGCGTCCGAACTGGTAATTGGCGGCGGTGTCGAAATGACGCACTCCGAGCTTGTACGATGCCTGAACAATGCCCGGATCGTTGGCTGCTCCCGCCCCCATGCTGACAACCGGCAGTTTGATGCCGGTTCGACCCAGAGTGCGGTAGACAATCTCACCCGCGCTGGACTCAGGTTTTTCCTCCGCCAGAACCTTGGTCGGGCTGACACCCACCAGACCGGCCGAAACCAGACACCCCAACGAGGCCCCTATGAATTTCCTCCGGGTGAGATCGGATCTGGAATCTTCCATCATTTCCTCCGTATATCTTCCACTATTATCACATTCATATTAACCGGTTGCCGTCTGTTATCACGATTTCTTCAGTTACCTTCGGACTGTTCGCTGAGCGCCGCCTGCAGCCGCTCGATCACCGCCGGCACGTTGTTGGCAATGGCGTCCCGCAGGGCCGGGTTGATAGTGGAATCCTGCGGCAATATTTCAAGCGCCCTGCGATAGTATTTCAGCGCCGAGGCGTTGTCGCCGGCGGCGATGTATGCCTCGCCATAGCTGTCCCAGGCATTGGCCGAATTGGGAAAGGCGGCCGTGCCCATGCGGAATATCTCCAGCGCCTTGTCGGTCTGCCCGCCTTGCAGCATCTGGTAACCAAGGCCGGTGAAATCTCCTCCGGCAAGAATCGGGTGATCCGGTGAATCAAGATCAAACTGCCGGCAGAGTCCGGCTATTTTTTCGCGGTCGTAATTTTGCACCACGTAAACAAACTGATCCGCTGTCGGCGGTTGCGCCTCGCCCGGCTGGAAGGCGGCCGTAATCCGCGCCTGTCCGGGTTCCTCGCGAGCGGTAAGACGGCTCAAATACGACTCGACCGACTCCACCCCCATGAGATGATCCCGGAAGAAATTCAGGACCGCGCCGCAAACGGCATCGTACG
>DAOWIC010000182.1 GCA_030641085.1 Calditrichota bacterium | reverse complement strand
CCAGCGAAGAAAAATCGAAATCAGCGGCGGTGCTGAACAAGCTGAGAGACTTCCTGTTGGCCGAGAAGATCTCGCGCGATGATTTCATCCTCGCCTGCGGGGGCGGAGTCACCAGCGATCTGGTCGGTTATGCCGCCGCGAGCACGCTCCGGGGCATTCGCTGGGGGGTGGTCTCGACCACGCTGCTGGGAATGGTCGATGCCGGCATTGGCGGCAAGACCGGGATCAATCACCGCCGTGGGAAAAACCTGATCGGCGCTTTCTGGCAGCCGGAGTTTGTAGTCTGCGATACACGCTACTTGATGACTCTGCCGAGCCGGGAAATAGTCGCCGGGCTGGGTGAAGTCGCCAAATACGGCGGCCTCGTGGGCGGACGAATGATAGAGACTATCGAGCGACTCCTAAACAAATCCGACCTGTATGACGAAAGACTACTACAGAAGCTGATATCGCTGTCGGCTCGGTGTAAAGCTGAAATAGTGGCCGCCGATGAACGGGATGATGGTCGGCGCATGGTGCTTAATTTCGGGCACACGGTTGCTCATGCGATTGAGGCCTCGCTCGGATATAGCCGGCTGCGTCACGGTGAAGCGGTCATACTGGGAATGCTGGCGGCGTTGAACATGCCGGTGGCCGGAGAAGGCCGCGCTAAAAAACAGATTGAGGCCTACCGGGCGATTATCGAACGCATGGTTTCTTACGTACCGTATAGAAAAATAAACATCGATAGAGTCATGGAAGCTGTTACAGTCGACAAAAAGCGTGCAGGCACCCGGTTACGACTGGTTTTACTGAAGCGCCCCGGCGCGCCGGTGATTGTTGAAGGAGTCACAATATCGGCGGTGAAAAAGGCGACCGGTAGGATGCTTGGTTTTTACAATACGTTCGGAGGAAAGAATGCCTAAAATTCTGGTGGTGAACGGACCCAACCTGAATCTGTTGGGAAAGCGGGAGCCGGAGGTTTACGGCACACAATCCCTGGATGAACTAAACCGGAGCCTTGGCGATCTGGCCTCCGAGTTGAAAGTCGAGTTGAAATTCTTCCAATCAAATTCCGAAGCCGAACTGATAGACTTCATCCAGACCGAAGGCTTCGAGGCTGATGGTCTGATAATCAATCCGGGCGCGTTCACCCATTATTCCTACGCCCTGCGCGACGCGATCGCCGCCGTCGATATCGAGGCGGTCGAGGTCCATCTGTCGAACCTTTATGCCCGCGAGGAGTTCCGCCAGAAATCGGTAATCGCCGGTGTCTGTACCGGGTATCTGGCCGGGTTCGGATTCTACAGCTACGCCATGGCGCTTTCCTATTTTGCCGATACCTCCGGAGGTGAGTAGATATGTCAAGATTGGTTACACTAATGCTGCTGCTGTCACTGGTGACAGTTCTTTTTCTGGCTTCCTGCCAGCAGGAACAATACACGCGGGAGGAACTGTTGGTCGAGTTGGATTCACTCGAGACCAAATTCGACTGGCTCGGTTATCGCTTCGGTCTTGAACAATGGGATCTCTACACCACTGGCCGGGCCGATTCGATCGACTTCTACCGTGAGCTTTATAATTACGTTCTCTCCGATGACGGTCTTCCGGGTCGGTTGCTTAAAGGCAAGGCGCTGCTAAGTGATGAAATCGATCTGCGGCGCTGGCAACTTATGTATGCCAACGTTCTTCTGGGTCGGGTGGAGAGCGACTCCGAATTGTCCAGCCTTCGCGACTCGCTTTCACATATCGACATCACCTATCGGGCGGAACTCGACGGTGAGCAGAAATCTGCCGCCTATCTATACAAGAGATACCGCACCAGCCCCGACCGCACGGAGCGGGAGAAAGCCTACCGGGCATATTGCTCGGTTGGCGACGAGATGGCCGACGGTCTGTCGCGGCTGTTCCGGATGCGTAACCAGATCGCCAAGCAGGCCGGTTACACCAGTTACATGTCGATGTCGTTCAAGTTGCGCCAACTCGACCTTGACGGTTACCTCGCGCTCTTAAGACGGCTCGATGAGTTGAGCCAGGAACCGTATCGGCAAATTATGGACGACGCCCGGACCACACTTGGTGGCGTCGAACCGGAGATCTGGGATCTCGGTTACGCCTACGCCGGATTGCAAAATGAAGTAGATCGTTATTTCCCAGCCGATTCTCAGATGGTCTATATCAAGCGCAGCCTGAATGCGATCGGATTCGACCTGGACAAGCTCCCGGTATATTT
>DAOWIC010000230.1 GCA_030641085.1 Calditrichota bacterium | reverse complement strand
CTGCACCGCGGTTGCGCCGCAAAGGAAAAACTCAACAGCGTCGGCGGCACAGGCAATCCCGCCGATACCGATAATCGGCAGCGAAGAGTTGCTGTGAACCGCATTAACCATGGCCAGCGCCACCGGTTTTATGGCCGGCCCGGTGAGACCGCCGCGATTGTTAGTCAGGCGCGGCTGCCAGGTCTCAATATCAATCGTGGTCCCGACCAGCGAATTTATCACCGAAAAAGCGTCCGCACCCCCCTGCTCGGCTGCTTTGGCGATTTCAACAATTGAGGTCACATTGGGCGACAGCTTCGCGATGACCGGCCGCGAAAAAACTTTCTTCACCGCCACCAGCGACTTTTCAGTCATCCGCGGATCGGCCCCGAACTCCATCCCGCCCTCGTCAACATTGGGGCAACTGATATTGAGTTCGATCATATCGACCCGCTCATGATCGTTCAGGCGGGAGCAAACCTCGACGTATTCTTTCAAAGTCGAGCCGGCCACGTTGACGATAATTTTGGTCTTCTGCTTTTGCAGGAACGGGATTTTCTCTTCGATAAACTTTTCGCAGCCGACATTGGCCAGCCCGATAGCGTTAAGCATGCCCGACGCAGTCTCGGCCGTACGCGGCGGCGGATGCCCCAGGCGCGGCGCCAGCGTGATCGACTTGGTCACGAGCGCTCCCAGCTTCGAAAGCGGAAATATCTGAGCCAGTTCTTCACCGTAGCCGCAGCAGCCGCAGGCGGTCATGATCGGATTGGCAAACTCGACCCCGGCAATGGTTACTTTCAGGTCCGGACTCATAAGGCCACCTCCCCGATTTCAAACACCGGACCGTCACAACAGACCCGGGCATGGCCCCCGGCGGTGAGCGGTACCACACAGCCGAGGCAAATTCCGACCCCGCACGGCATCGGCGCCTCGAGCGATATCTGCCCGCCGACTCCCAGACGCACTCCCAGGTCGTTAGTCGCCTTGAGCATTCCCTCCGGCCCGCAGCCGTACAGTTTCACCTCGGACCGTTTCCGATCCACGATGAACTCCTCGACCGGCTCGGTCACCAGACCCTTTACGCCCAGCGAACCATCTTCGGTCACCGGATGAAAATTCACGCCCAGTTTCTTGATCCGGCTGCGCTCGATAATGTCAGCAGCAGTACGTCCGCCATAGAAGAACTCTATATTCTTCGGGTCGTAACCTCGGGCGACCATACTCGTGGCCAGGAACATCAACGGTGGGAAGCCCACTCCCCCGGCGACGATTACAGTCTTCTCTTTCTTGCGGGGCATTCTGAACGGTACGCCCAGCGGTCCGAGCATGTTCACTCGATCCTCGCGGTGCAGGGCGCTCAACGCCTTCGATCCGCGGCCGAACACTTTCAGGATAATCTCTATTTGACGCTTCTCGAGATCAACCGCCGCCACCGAGAACGCCCGGCGAAAGAATATGTCGCAGCCCGGCAATTGAACGTGCACAAATTGGCCGGGACGACACTGCTTTACCCGGGAATAAGACTGAAAGGTTAGGGAGTGATATCCGTTTTTGAGGTCTCTATGCTTTAACAGAAACGTGTCTTCGCACGTCGGTTTTATCATCTCAAGTGGTCCGGCTTTTTCACTTTGTACTTGTACACAAACCATGATCCTTGCAGCTCTGCCGGTATGTCCAGCACATTAAAAGTCATCGACTCGACCGCTTCACTGGCCTCGCGATTGATATCCTCGCTGGGTGACCGGATTTTCAGGGTATAATCGATAACTTCTCCGGAAAAATCAAGCAGGATTTGGAAATAGAGCGTGCCCTCCCACGCCTCGCGGTAGGCCTCGGTCGGATATTCAAACGGCTCGCGGATTTCGATCGGATTGTAGCGCAAATCCGGGATACGCTCGCCGTCAGGACCAATCGTCACTTGCTCGAGCGGGTTAAGATAGGTCGTGGTATCTTCTTCCGCTCCCGACTCACCTGCATACTGATCGTCTCTTGCAGCCTCATCATCCAGGGCGGTCGAATCGAGCACGTCTTCGTCCTGTTCGGGCGTCGGCGCACGGTAATCGGTACGATTGGTCGCCTGCTTTGCCCAGTAGGTATCCGGGAATGAGTCGGCCAGGGCGGTGTAGGCGAAAATGAGCGAGGAATCCCCCGGGCTTTCGTACTCCTCGGTCAGCCAAATAAGACTAAATCGAGCCTGTAGGTAGTACCTGGAATCCGGATAATTATCGACGATATACTGATAATTCTCCCGCGCCGCATCAACATTGCCGCTGTCGAGAAACTGGTTTTCCGCGCGCCGCAGATAAAGCTCGGCATAGCCGGTATCGGAGTCGGTGCCTTTCAGTCCGAGTTGCTCCAGCGCTTCCGGCAGAAAGTCGCTATGCGGGTATTTGGCGATCACCTCTCTGAGGATAGAGTCGGCCAGGGCCGTATCGGCCAGATAATCACGACACATCTGGGCCAGAGCGATACCCGCTTTGGGAGCCTCGAATGACTGGGGGAACGAGTCGACCAGGTAGCGCATTTCCAAAACGGCCGAATCCGGTTTGTCCAGGTTAAACCAGTACAGCTCGGCCAACTGATATTGCGTGAAGGCTGCCTCGTCGATCAATTCCTGACTGGTCGAGGAATCGATCGCAATCGTCCGCGCGTATTCATCGAGCTTGCCGATATCGGACGAACGCTGAATGGCGTCGCGGCCGTATTCCGATGATCGGCTCGATTCGACTGTCTTATCGTAGAATTTTTTCGCCTCGGTAAGGTCGTCGTAGTCGAATTGATATATCAGTCCCAGTCGATAGTTCGCCTGAGCCTGTATCTTTTTATTGGCGGATTCGTCGGCTACCTCCTGGTAAAGCACCTCGGCGCGATAAATGTCGTCGTCGATCTCGTAGCCCTCAGCCAGGCGCAGCTTGAGCACGCCCACCGAGTCGTAATACAGTTCATCCTCGATCAGGGTGTTCAGGTAATCCAGCCCATCGTCGATTCTGAGCAACTGGAACGAGCATTGCGCGGCGCTGCTGATAGCGTGATATTTTTGCTCGGTACCGGGCTCCATGCCGAGTATCTGAAGATACGATCCAAGGGCGTCCTGAAAGCGATACATTCGAAAATGGCTGTCTGCAATATAGCGCTGGGCGATTTTTCGCTCTTCAGCGGTTCCGAGCGAGTCGCGTACCGCCTGGAAAAACCGTTGTGATTCAACGTCGTTCTTGTTATCGAAGTGATAGGTCCCAAGCGCCATGGCTGCCTCGGCCTTATAATCGCGGTCAGCATCGCTATCGAAGATCTGCTCAAAAATCACCATCGCGTCTTCTTCGTCGTTGAGCTTCAGCTTTGCCTTGGCGAGGTACAACTCCGATTCCGGCGCAAATTCCGATTCCCCGTAGTTCGCGAGTAGCTCCCGGAAACGTCGCTCGGCATTTGAGAATTTGTCGGTGTAGTAGTAAGAAACGGCCAGAACAAACAGGGCATCATCGTACCAACTCGAATTCGGATGGTTTTCAATCACTTTGAGCGATTTTTCGATCGCGAGGTTGTACTTGGAGACATTCAGGCGGGCGGTTTTGTACCGGGTGTCCCTGCGTACTTTCTCGGCCTCGTTGAACGCCTTGCGAGCGTTGTAGAAGGTGTTGTAATACACACATCCAGCCAGCAGCAGCAGGACTGCGATCAGGCCGAGGCTTATCAGATGTCTTTTATTCCCGTTCATTTGTTGCCACCCGGTTGCTGTTCAAAAGCTTATACGGCCGACTCCGCCGGGGGATGCAGCTATTTGGAAGCTT
>DAOWIC010000119.1 GCA_030641085.1 Calditrichota bacterium | reverse complement strand
CGACCCCGGCGGCCGCACCGGCAATCACCGGACCGACTACTACCCGCTGCACAGTCGAAGAGGGCGGTAAGCGGCGAACCTTTGTTGTAACGCTGGAGCCGAGCAACGGCGGGACCGCCTCGGCAGCTCCGACATCGGCAGCGCCGGCGGTGGCGTCGAGCAACGGCACCCAGGTCTTTTCGGTTTTTGCCGGCCAGGTCGAGGTGGTTGATATCCTTGTGAACAAAGGTGACACGGTCACCAAGAGTCAGATTGTCGCCGCGGTTGAGGCGATGAAGGCCAAGCATAATTTAAAGGCGCCGTGCGACGGAAAGGTGACGGAGATTTTTGTCGGTATTGGCGACGAGGTTGATTCCACTCAACCGATCATGATCATCTCGTAACAGGGGCGAATATGCAGACTTTCCTTGAACTCGTCCAACGCTCCGGTTTTGCCAATCTGACTTTCGGTAACTGGAGTATGTTCGCCGTGGCCGGCGTGCTTATCTTTCTGGCGATTCGCAAAGAGTACGAGCCGCTGCTTTTGATTCCTATCGGCTTCGGTATCATGCTGGCCAATTTCCCGATGGCCGAGATGGGCTCCTACCACAGCGGCCTAATGGGCCTGATTTACTCTGGCGGCATTAAGACCGAACTGCTGCCGCCGATTATCTTTCTGGGTATCGGGGTGCTGACCGATTTTCGCCCCCTGCTCGGTCGGCCGATTACGTTCCTGCTCGGGGCGGCGGCCCAGTTGGGGATATTTATCGCCGCGATCGGGGCGGCTTATTTTCTGGGCTTCAGTTACAAAGAGGCTGCCTGTATCGGTATTATCGGGGGAGCCGACGGTCCCACCTCGATTTTTCTTACCAGCCAGCTTGCGCCGCATCTATTGGGACCGGTCGCAGTCGCGGCCTACAGCTACATGTCGCTGGTACCGATCATCCAGCCGCCGGTCATGCGTCTGCTGACCACGCAAAAGGAACGCGAAATTGATATGCCGCAGGTGAAACCGGTTTCGCCGGCGGCGGCCATCATGTTTCCGATCGTGACGGTAATCGTGACCTCGCTGGCGGTGCCCTCGTGCACGCCGTTGATCGGCATGCTCATGTTCGGCAACCTGCTACGCGAATGCGGTGTTACCGAGCGTCTGCGCCGGACTGCCGGTGGCGCGCTGATCAATATCGTCACCATTTTCCTCGGCCTCGCGGTGGGGGCGACCATGGGCGCGGAACATTTTCTCACCTATCGCACGATCCTGGTGCTGATCCTGGGCGCGGTGGCGTTTGCCTTCAGTACCGCAGGGGGAATCATCTTCGCCAAAATACTCAACCTGTTCCTGCCGGAGAAAAGCAAGGTCAACCCGTGCATCGGGGCGGCCGGGGTCTCGGCGGTGCCGATGTCGGCGAGGGTGGTGCAGAAATTCGTATCGGAAGCTACCAACGGCAAGGTTAATCCGCTCATGCCCGCGATGGGTCCGAATGTCGCCGGCGTGATCGGCTCGGCAGTTGCGGCCGGAGTCTTTTTGATGCTGCTGACTGCCTGATCGTAATTAAGATTGCTCTTGCGCGGTGTGGTCAATAGGAAAATGACCGCGCTGGCGCCGCAATGAATTGAAATACATAACAGGGAGTGTGAGATATGTGTGCAACCGTACGTCGTGCCGAGTATTACTACGCCACCTTTGAAAACAAGAGCGGTGTCGCCCGGGGACTCATGGATTTATTTCAAAAGAAGGGCGTGCAATTGGTCGCTTTTACCGCTTTTCCGACCCAGGCCGGTCTGGCTCAGATTGATTTCTTCGCGGAAAAACCGAACGCGCTGCGTGCAGCCCTGGCCGAGGTCGGTGTACAGCTTATCGGTCCGCGCTACGCTTTCCTGATTCAGGGAGCGGATGATATCGGGGCGGTGGTTGAGCACCATAAGGCGCTGGCCGACGCTGGCATTAATGTGATCGCGGCCAATGGTGTCACAGACAACGCTGGGCGGTTTGGCTATGTGCTCTGGGTCGCGCCGGAGGATTACGAAAAGGCCGCCGAGGCATTGGGGGTCTGAGGCGACAGTACATCAGGCCCCACTGCCAGCAGGCGACTTTATCGAGTCAGTCCGCATCCTGCCCGTCAGGAACAGAAGATGCGGACCTTCTCTTTATCGCTTACAACGTCGATTGATGTCTCCATCAGCGCCTCTATCAGATCTTCAAGGTGCTTTCCATCGAGGTGGTTAAGATCAATGTCCAGCCCTTTGTCGATGAGCCGGGCGTTGAATTTGTTTCGAGCGCTCGACGGTACCACCGATCCGAGCTTCACGCCCGCCTTTAGCAGCATTATCGGAATCTTGATATCGACATTCTCACTGACATTATCGTTGTCCAGCCCCTCCTGAACCTGAACATGCAGAAATTTCGGCTTCTTCCTGCTCGATGTGTCAGATGGGATTTTTTCAGAAGGCGAGGCGGTATCGCGTTCCAGTGCGGCCAGCAGGCGTTCCGCTTCGTCGGCGTCGATCCTGCCCCCGGCCAGCATTTCAAGGATCTGTCTTCTCTGATCACTCATGGCTTTCTCCTTTCTTCAGCGAATCAATCGCCTCGTCGACACTAATCTCACCCCGGTCAAGCCGGTCCAGCACGCCCGAGCGGTCGGAAACAGTCTTGACATCGACAAAATCAAGCAGCCCGCCGATACGGTTGAGGCGGTTTTTGATGGTCGGGTAGCTGACGCCGAAATGCTTCTCCATCTGCTTGATCGAGCCGTGACTTTTGACAAAGACCGCCACAAAGACTTGATCCTCGGCAGTCAGCCTGGCCAGCGGGGGAAGCTCAAAATGTCCTTCAATCGCCAGCTCTTCGCCGTTTATCGATACCCGTTCAACCGTGATCGGCTGGCCGCCAGTCATTCTGGTTAGATATGCCCAATCTTTTTTCATATGGTCTCCTCGTTAATTTATATAATATGATATACGCAATATATTGAAAAAGTTACATAAGGCATTAACAAAATTAAGACATTTTTATGTTTTTTGGCAGACTTTTTGGCTAACAGGTGGCCGGGACACGAGTTCCGACGAT
>DAOWIC010000125.1 GCA_030641085.1 Calditrichota bacterium | reverse complement strand
GGTCAGGCGGCGGTAGCTTTCATCGTCAATGTTCAGGATATACAGGTCGGCTTGACCGCTCTTGCGAACCCCGGAAAAGACGACCTCGCCGCCCTCGGGAGAGAATCGTGGCGAACGTGCCGCAACCAGATCGGAAAATTCGTAGCGACGAGTGACTCTGCCGTCCTCAAGGTCATAGATATATATTACATCCCGTTCCTTGGACTTGGACGAAAAGACGATTTTGTCGGAATTGAATACATCTATTCCGGACCGCAAAAGGTGCAGCGACTCGAAGTCGGCCGATCTCTCTCCCTTGACAAGGGTTTTGACGCCACCCTTGCGGCGAAGCAGCGGCTTCATATACAGGCCGGTGTAGCCAAGGCGATTGGCGGTAAAAACGACCCAATCTTTCTCGCCGTTGCCGTCGTCGTATCTGATCGGTACCGCCTTGACATTGTAACCGCTGTGAGTTATACGGTCGGATTCCATATCGGGCAGGCCGAGACCGTCCAACTCAGGGAAATACCGTTTCTTGAGCGAATACTCCCACTTGCGCGAGAGTTCGCGCAGATCATCGCCCAGCGTTATTTTGACCACATCATCGAAGGTGCGTCCCTTGTGCCAGTTGTCAAAAATACTGACCAGCTTGTCTTCACCGTAGGCGGAGTCTATGAAGGCGCAAATGGACTCACCGAGCTTGTACATAAAGTAGGATCCGTTGATCTGCCACAGGTTGGGAATCGTGAACAGCCGGCCACCGATCACCATGTCCTTAAGCATCATGTCCGCTTCGGTATCCCACTCCTTTGACCAGAATTCCGCAATCCCTTCGGTAAACCAGAGCGGCGGATAAGCGTAGCGCACCTGCTGACGACGGTCCGTGACGGCATCCAGTTTCGAAAGCATAAAGACATGCACGAGTTCGTGCTGGATGACATGCTCAAAATCGTGGTACGAGCCGTGATATGGTACGACCACCCTGCCCTTGAGGAACTCGGTGAAGCCGCCTACCGATTCGGGAAGCAACCCGCCCACGACATTGGTCTGCGAGAAATAATTGGGCGAGGAATAGATGATGAGCGGAATCTTGCGCTTGACCTCGTGGTTGAACCTGGCCGAAAGGATTTCGTATGAATTTTCCGCCAGGCCGGCGGCGACCGAGGCTATTTCCGCCTCATCGGTATAGAAATAGATATTGAAATGGTCAGTGGTCATCAAATGCCAGTCGAAATCGGTGTACTGGACTTTGTTCTTGCCGAAATAGTACTGCCCGTAAGCCGGCGAGGGAGCGATCAGGCATAGAACCGCCACTAACGCCATCGAGGCGACAATTTTTGATAATCGCTGTGAGATTGACCAGATCATATGCTGTCTATGTCCGCAGACTTCTTTCTTTATTCTAATCAACATAATTATTAACGTTTATGTTTCTCGATTAGTCCAATCGATTGCGACAGGTCCTCAAAAACAAATAACCTGACAGGCTGTTTCATCATTATCGGACGATTTACCGCATTTCATAATCAGACTACGATTGCGGTTTCTTCCCCGCAATCGGCGCACTTCGAGCCGTTCAATCCCTCAATTCGGGTCTGGTAACCGTCACGACTGACCAGCAAACGCTTGCATGCGGGACAAATCGTATTGGCACAGCCAGGAATGTGCACATTACCTAAATATACAAATTTCAGCTTTCGACGCGCAAGCTCCCGGGCCTTTAACATCGTATCGATCGGAGTGGGAGGCAGTTCCAGCTTGTAGTCGGGATGATATGCCGAAAAATGCAGCGGAATCATGTCCGAAAGCGAGGCGACAAAATCAATCAACTGTTTCAGGTCCTCCTCGGAGTCGTTCATCGTCGGAATTACGAGGTTGGTCAGTTCCATGTGAACATTCGATTCGGCGATAGCGCGGATATTGTCCAGCACCGGCGCGAGTTCGCCTTTGCAGATTCGGCGGTAGAAATCCGGGCGCATGCTTTTGAGGTCGATGTTGATGGCGTCCATGACACCGATCAGTTTTTCCAGCGGTCGCGGGCTGACATATCCGTTGGAGACCAGCACTACTTTCTGGCCGTTGGCTTTCAGCAGCGGCGCGACATCCATGATGTATTCGTACCAGATCAGCGGTTCGGTGTAGGTAAAGGCGATACCTATCGAGCCGTCGCGGTTGGCCGCATCGGCCAGTTCCTCCGGCGACCAGTAGGCGGTTTCGATTTTACACTGCGAGATCTGCCAGTTCTGGCAATTGACACAGGAGAAATTGCACCCATTCGGTCCGGTGGAGAGAATATCGGCGGTTGGATAAAAGTGATACAGCGGCTTCTTCTCGATCGGATCGACCGCCAGCGTGACCAACTCGCCATAATTGCTGGTCATCAGCTTGCCGTCCTGATTGAACCGGCAGCCGCAGATGCCTACCTGTCCTTCACCGAGCTTGCACTCCGCAGGACAGAGCAGGCAGCCCACCCGGGATTCCGATAAAGTCTGTGAAAACTCAGCCGCTTTTAACATTCTTGTCACGCTCCTCAAGATACTCAACGGCGCCGAGAAGATTGTCAACCGTAATCACTTTTTCGTAGAACCGGTTGGAGCCGAGGCCGGACTCACTGCGGGTACCGTAGCCGGTGCGAACCAGGATAGGCGTCGCACCACTCGCTTTTGCGAGATGGATATCATCGAGTTTATCGCCTATAACATAAGATTTACGCAGGCTCACACCGAGTTGGTAGGCCGCTTCTTCCACCATGCCCGTGGCCGGTTTGCGACAATCACAACGACGCGCAAAACGCTCGACCGTTCCCCCCGGATAATGCGGGCAGAAGTATACGCCGTCCACTTCGATCTGGTGGGCCGCGAGCATCTCCAGAAGCCGCGCGTTCACACGGTCAACCGATTCGATATCGAAATATCCCCGGGCGACACCGGATTGATTGGAGATGATCACGATCTTGTAGCCAAGGGCCATTGCTTTTTGCAGCGCCTGAACCGAACCGTCGATAAGCTCGACTCTTTCCGGGTCGCTGAGATAATCCTTGTCGACAATTGTCGTTCCGTCACGATCAATAAAAAGGGCGCAGCAGGATGGTTCCGTTTTTCCCATCAGGTCCAATGCGGATGTGACTACATCTTCAGGACGGATCCTATCAAAACAGTAACGTTGATCGCGGTAGCATTTTTTTTTGCCGTGCAGCGAACAGGGACGACATTGTTCTTCCACCTCAACCACACGGTCGAACATTCCTCGCGGCGCGAATCCGAGCACGGGGTGGGTCGGTCCGAACAGCGCTACCACAGGCGTGCCGACCGCGGAGGAGATATGCGTGATACCGGAATCGTTGGCGACAGTCAAAACCGCTCGCGACAACAAACCGGCCAGGGATTCTATCGGGTGATCGACCAGTTCCAGACAGTTTTCGGCTCCGATCTCGCCGAGTGGTGATGCGGTAACGGTCTCACTTGATGTCGTCGCCCAGACTATGCCCGCACCGGTGCGTTGGTGTATCCCATTGGCGATTTCGACAAACCGGTCGGCCGGATATTGTTTGGTCAGGTGAGCCGCTCCGGGAGCAACAACAACAAAGCGTTTGTTTTTCTCAAGGAAGGTCTCGACGGCGGTCCCCGATTGAAGTGACGGCGGGGTCAGAACCGGTCGTTTGGCTGGCGCTCTCAGGTCGAGTTGACGTAGCGCTTCGTTATAGAGGTCGATTGTGTGGGGCCAGCTTGCGGGGATCGTTTTCCTTTTGACAGCCAGGATACGTTCGTAGCGGCGTTTGGGGTAAACGCTCTTGTGGTTGGCAGTGATCGTCTTGCGAGCCAGCCATGAACGAAAATTACCCTGCAGATCAATGATAGTGTCAAAATTGCGCTTGTCCAACTCCAGCAGCAGAGCGAAATAAGCAGACGCCGAGATACCGTCCGGCAGCGCGATAATCTCATCCACGCCGTCGATCATCTCCACAATCGGTCGAAACCTTTCCTTACAGAGATAGATAATCTGACAGTCCGGGTGATTGATCTTGAGATTTATGATCGTCGCCGATGTCAGAACGATATCGCCCAGCGAACCGACGCGAATGACCAGAATCTTTTCACTCATTTACAAGAAAAGATATAGCCCGAGCGCTCCGGCCGCAAAACAATAAGAGGAGAAATAAACGAATTTACCGCGCCTGATCAGGCGCAGGACGGCGTATACGGCCAGCAGCGAGCATAAAAAACTCACCACCGTGCCTGTTACATACTGCGGTATCAACGATGTGTCCACGGCGACCAGATCGCGCCATTTGAGAACCAGCGCCCCCAGGATGGCCGGGATTGACAGCAGGAACGAAAACTCGGCGGCCTCGGCCGGTTCTACACCGGCTATAAGCCCGGCCGATATAGTCGATCCGGAACGGGATATCCCGGGCAGAAGCGCCAGAACCTGCGCCACGCCGATTATGAGCGCACGCGCCGGATCGATATGAGCTTGGGATGGCCGCGCGAACCGGGTAGAAAAAAGTATCAGGCCGGTAACAAAAAGAAATACGGACGCGAGCACCGGACTTGAAAAGGCGGTGCGGATAAATCCGATCAGGAAGAGTCCGCCCAGCACAATCGGTATGGTCGCCAGAATAAGATATAGAAGCATCTCCCGCTCGCGCGTTCGTGTGGAATCGAAAATCGCCGCGATCAGTGCGAATATCTTGCGCCGGAAATATATCAGAACCGCCACAAGCGAGCCGACATGAACCATCAGTTCAAATGTCACGCCCTCGCTCTTGACGCCCAGAATCGCTTCGGTCAGGACCAAATGTCCCGAGGAAGAGACTGGCAGAAATTCGGTCAATCCCTGAATAATGCCGAGGATAATAGCGTCGATTAGAGACATGCGGCGACCTCGCCTCCAGTCGTCGACGAGGCCGCGTCGGAATTTGGATTAGAGTACATTAAAATCGATGCCGAAGAAAACGCCGTCGTTACCATCGATTTGAAATTCGCCGAACACGTTAATGGTGTTAGTCAACTCCCACATAACACCGCCGTTGAGGCCGAATTCGAGATTGGTCTCATCCTCGTGTACGGCACTCCCCCCCTCCCAGCTAATCGATTCTATCCTGATATTGAACCGGCCGTAGGGAGTAAGCGTTCGACCGCTGTTCAATTTGACCGGGTACGAACCGATATACTGTCCGCCCACCTGGAAAACCGACCAGGCGTCGACATCGACATATTCGACGAAGGCGCCAAGGCCCATATCGAATGGTCCGTTGGAAATACTGTCGACCGACACGAGTTGGTACTTGAAATCGACTCCCAGGGCGATCTTGGTATCGATATTTTCATCGTCAACCAGGGCAAGGCGAATGCGGCCATCGGTGTGCTCGGAAATGCCATAGCCAAAGCCGCCTGAAACCGAGGTGAGATCGGCCAGGCCGATGCCGATAGAGAAATTACCGATGCCCATACCGAGCGGCTGGGCAGTGCAGAGATTTCCAAGACTGGAGCCGGCGGCATCCATAGCCATGCCACTGGACGTCATGAGCGCCAGGGTCAGAACAGTAAAGAGAGCGATCCTTTTCATATCCCACATCCTTGTTCTTGAGATTTCCACCATTTCAAGTAAGCCAAACTAACCGGCGCCCTGCTGCCCGTCAACAAAAATCGCCGACCGGTTTCTTTGCCTGTTTACAACCATGCACGGTCGAAAGTTGCAGTATACTTTATTAGTTGACAGAAATCTATCGCTGGGCCATTTTCCCAAACATATATATGGGAAAAACGCACACTGGAGAAAATGCGCATGGCGAATGAGATGGGAGACAAAGGGATCAAGGGCAGACTTTCCACGAACCGAGGCACCTGGACCACCCGTTTCGGCTTTATCCTGGCTGCGGCCGGGTCTGCTGTCGGTCTCGGAAATATCTGGAAGTTTCCGTATATCACCGGGGTTTACGGCGGCGGAGCGTTTGTTTTGGTCTACCTCGGGTGCGTGGTGATTGTCGGTCTGCCCCTAATGATAGCTGAGTTCATGATCGGACGCCGCGCCCAGGAGAACCCGGTCGGCGCGTTCCAGCGGCTGCACCGTGACGGCTCTCCGTGGCAACTCGTGGGATGGCTGGGGGTAGCCTCGGGCTTTATAATCCTGTCATTCTACAGCGTTATCGCCGGCTGGGCGCTGGCATATATCGGTAAATCGATTATCGGTTTCGCCGGCACGGCCGAGCAGATTCAAGGACAGTTCATCGACCTTGTCGGCAGTCCGGGCAAGTCGGTTTTCTGGCACACGGTGTTCATGGCGCTCTGTATCGGAATCGTTATCGGCGGGATACAACGCGGTATCGAACGCTGGTCGCGAATCCTGATGCCGTCGCTGCTGGTCATTCTGTTGGCCCTGATGGTGTACGGACTGTTCTACACTCACGGCGGCATGCAGGCGCTGAATTTCATGTTCAAGCCGGATTTCTCCAAACTTAGCGCCGAAGCAGTACTCTCGGCCCTGGGACACGCCTTTTTCACGCTGTCGCTCGGGATGGGAGCGATGATTACCTACGGCAGCTATATGAGACGAGAGGCGAATTTAGTCCGTGATGCCGTGACGATCTCAGTGCTGGACACTCTCATCGCCCTGCTGGCCGGAGTAGCGATCTTTTCACTCGTCTTCCATTTCGGCCTCGAACCGGACAAAGGGCCGGGGCTGATCTTCATGACCCTGCCGGTGCTGTTTGCGCAGACCGGACCGATTGTTTCAGTGCCGTTTTTTGTGCTTCTGACCTTTGCGGCGATCACCTCCGGAATCAGCCTGCTGGAGGTAGTGGTCTCGTAGTTTGTCGATGAACGCGGCTGGGGGCGGACTAAAGCCACTCTGATAATGGGCGGGATAATATACCTAATCGGAATCCTCTCCGCCGTTTCCGGCTGGACTCTTCCCTTCCGGGGCAAAGATCAGGGCTTTCTGGATATCTTCGACTTTATCTCCACCAATTATATGCTGCCGATCGGTGGGCTGCTTACATGCCTCTTTATCGCCTGGGTAGTCAAAGACAGTGACCGAATCGCCGAATTCGGCTCCCGGGGCGGACTATACAAAGGATTTATGGTCGTGCTGAGGTATATCACGCCGATTGCGGTCTTGATCGTCATACTGCACGGACTCGAGTTGCTCCCGTTTATGTCGTACGGTGATTAGAAAAACATGGCTGTATAAGTAAAAAGGCCGGTTAACTGACCGGCCTTTTTTATTCTTCGCCCAGATATTTCAGCGCCTCTCGCTTGAGACGCTCCCGGTCGAATCCTTCCAGATCGACTACATCCAGAAACCGCAGAAAACCCTCGTCAAGCCGTCCGATAGCGGAGCGCCCGAATTTGAGGCTGCCATTGTCATCTTTTGCCCGCTCAAATGATATATCAAGCGAAAAAGCGTCCTGCTTCAGCGACGAGATTACGTCTACCGGCAGCGTACTGAGGGTCTCCTCGGTGACCCCCTGAATCTTGATTCTGACAATTTTATCCGAACTGCCAATATCTTCGATCTTCTCTTTAATAATGGCGGCCAATTGATCACCCCTTTTGCCGGCGGCGTTGATCGGCTGAATATCGACCATCTCACGACAGGCC
>DAOWIC010000008.1 GCA_030641085.1 Calditrichota bacterium | reverse complement strand
TTCGAGTAAGACAAACGTCCCCAGGGATCTCTTCAAGAATGCCCTGACCACTAACAATCCGCTTGGCATCCTTGACGAGGATGTCTCAGTGCCGGTTAGAAAAATCTTCAAGCCTGCCGAAAAGCTGCTGCTTCACAAACCGTATCTTGGTTTTGATTATGTCGTCCCCGACCCGGATCGTGTTGTTCGACGCCAGCCGCTGTTGATGAATCACGAGGGATACTATTATCCGTCACAGAGCCTGCTGGCGGCCGCCGTCCGGTCCGGATCGGTCCAGTCTCAGCCGCAGATCGAACTGCTCAGGGTGCCCGGTGGTGTCGCCGGCATTGTCTGCCGGCCCCGGGAAAAACGCGCCGATTTGATTTTTACCGGTCTGGCGGCGCGCGAGTATCCGGTGGACGAAAAGGTTATCATGCCGTTGTTGGAAAATCGCAGGATCGATAAAATCGACGCTATTTTCCTTCTGTCGGCCGAATACCGCGCCCTTGATGATCTGGTGCGCCTCGCCGACAGGTACGGCGCCGGGCGGATCTGCTGCTGCGCCGAACTGGAGCCCAGTCTGCGGGAGGTGCTGGCGACTGTCTCGGCCGGCGCAAAGCCGGACCTGGTCAGCTTTTCAGATAGACCGGTGACCGCTTCCGGACCGGGTTATTATCCCGGCCCGAACGGTCTCAGAGTTGAACTCGAATCGACTACGGTCTTGTTTGCCGACCGGCTGTTGACCGGCCACGTGCAGTCTCCATCGGTGTCCGGACGAACCTGTCTCGTTATCGGCCGACCGTACTACGCCACCCCCGGCGACTGGTCGGAGATGTCTCAGGCCGGTTACTCGTCGGTTGTCTGTTCAAAAGTTGCACACTCGCGTTCGACGGCATCGCCCACGGAGCAGAACCTGCCCGGTGCCGAGGCGCTCCCTGATTTTGTCTTTGATCTCTCCCGGATCGGCAGCCTGGCCGTCGGCGGGGCGAACGCCTACTGAAAGCCTCAAGGCCGCTATCTCAGGCTTAATTACTCATTAAGAAATTGCCGCCATCGCCCGATAATCAATACAAATACGTCTCAGTAGGGGAATTTCCGATGGAAATCAGGTGAGGGCGAAAATGAGCTTAGCTGGAAATCTGAAAACTGTTTCGTTTCCTGATATACTTCAGTTAATGGCTACCGGCAAAAAGACCGGCATTCTGGAGGTTAAGACCGCTACGCGCCAGAAGGAAGTGGCGTTCAAGGCAGGAAACATCATATTCGCGTCCAGTGTGAACGCAACCGAGGATCTGCTCGGCAACATGCTGCTCAGACGCGGGAAAATCACCAAGGGTGATCTCGAACGGGCGATCACGCTGCACAAGCAGACCGGACGGCAGCTCGGCACGACCCTGATAGACATGAATCTGTTCGACAAGGAAGAGATCACGGAGGTTCTCAAACTCCAGATCGAGGAGATTGTCTATAACCTGTTCTCGTGGCAGGAGGGCGATTTCGTCTTTCACGAAGACTCCGCGCCTAAGAACGCACCTTTTTTGATCGAGCTGAATACCATGAACGTCATCATGGAAGGTACCCGGCGGATCGACGAATGGATGGAGATTCAGAAGGTGCTGCCGCCCGATGATGTCCTGTTGGCGCTGGCTCGATCGCCGAAGGTCAACCGCGATGAAATACGCCTTTCGGTCGAAGAGTTTCGGATCCTGGCCCTGATCGATGGCGAGAGGACTTTGCCGGAATTGATCGACCAGTCACCGCTGGGCGAGTTTGTAACCTGCCGGTCGATCTATAGCCTCGTAATCAACAACCTGATCGAGGTGGCCGGACGAAAAGAGGGCGAGAAAGCCGAGCAAGTTGATGAAGAGGAAATAATTCTCTCGATAATCTTCCATCTCTTCAACAACTGTTTCTTCAGGATTCGTACGACGGTCGAACTGGTGCTGGGTGAGGATAACACGCGTTTCGCATCTTTCGCGGCGCAGTATCGTAGCGGCCTCATGTCCTACTTCCCCGGCGTGGATCCCGCATCCGACCTGATGCCCTCGTTTGACAAATTTCTCGGTGCTGTTCGGGCAGTCCCGGCGCCGATCCGTTACTACAAGCTGATGGGCGGCCTGGAACATATGCTGCAGTCCCAACTGGAATACATTTTCCAGCTTCTCGGGGCGGGTGTTTTCCGCGACGCCCTCCTGCGCGTTAAAAAAGAGATATCTCAACCACTGGCGTCCAACCGCGATCTGGTAAAACAGTATGGACTCGAAGACCATTTCTACCAGACTCTCAAGCGCGCCGACAAGGTTGTAAAAATGATAAGAGGTTGAACGATGAAAAAAATTGTCTTATTCAGTCTGGCCTTTTCAGCGCTTGGCACCAGCCAGGCCTGGGCGGCCAACTTTGCCGTAATTACCAGCCCGCCGACCCTTCTGCATTTCTTCATTCTGGCGGCCGCGGTCGGTTGTTTGATCGGCTCGTTCAAGGTCCTGTCACTCGTCAAAGGTGGGCAACTGTCAAAAAGCTGGCAAATCTTCATGCTTGGCTTCATTGTGCTGGCGCTCTGTCAACTTGCCATCCTGTTTCGGGACTTTGAGATAGTCGGTCTACCGGTGTTCGTCATCCCGGCTATGCTCTTCTTGATGTCCGGGTTGTTCTTGTACGGAGTGTTCGAAGCTGGGCGTACGCTTAGTTGAAGTTCATTATTGAGTTGACATAACCGCCTGAAGAACTGATATTTGCATGATCGCATAATTGGGCGGGGCGTTAACGACTTGATGAAAAATAACTTATAAGTGTATATATGATTGAGCCAGTTCAGATAGAAGAACGTATCGCTAAATGCGAGAAGATACTCAAGCTTGATCCTAACTCGCAGATTTTTGCCGCTTTGGCTGAAGCCTTGCGAAAAAAGGGCGAGTTGGAAAAGGCGTTTCGCATTTGCCAGAACGGGTTGAAGATTCATCCGACCTATGGTTCGGCGCACGTCGTCATGGCCAAGATCAATCTTGACCGGCGGCTGTTCGACTGGGCCGAAGCGGAGGCACAGAAGGCGGCTGATATCGACGGCCGGACGAGAACGGTCGAATTGCTGCTGGCCGAAATTTTTATCTACAAAGGAGAGTTCACCCCGGCGATCAGGATCCTAAAAAAACTCAGTCAGTCCGATCCTGACAACAGGCATATAAAAAAGCTGCTCGATATCGCGCAGCGTCTGCCCCAGGAGCAGGAAGCTGGGGTCGAGGGGTCGACCGCGCCGGAAGCGATAACGGCGCCGGAGCCGATCGCAGTTGATACGCCCGAATCCCAGCCGGTCCGCGGTCCGTTGAGTACTCGGGAAGTTCTGTCGGAGGGAATCAGGATTAACGGTATCGACGGCGCATTGTTTATAAACTTTGAGGGTTTGGTAGGTGATTCGGAGTGGACGCTGCGGTCCGACCCGGCCGCGTTCGGCGCCACCATGGGTGAGATCGGAAACCTGCTGAACCAGGAACTGATAAGAAATTCCTTCGGGGATTTTATTGCCACGCTGATAGAAACAGAAGTGGGGACTTACTACCTGTTGCGAGTTCCCGATGGTTTTTATCTCTTTGTCACCCGGCCGACAGTCAGCCTGGGATCACTGAGAATCAAAGTCGAAAACCTGCTCGTTTCGCGGCGATAAACCAAGCGAGGATACTATGGAGATAAGCGGACGCGTTGCCAGACAGATTCTACTGTTTTCGCTGATCGTACTGATCATACCGATGATAGTTTTTCCGGAGCTGTTTGGCACTCAACTGGCGAAGGCATCCCTCTTGAACGCATTGTATGAGCTGGTGTTCTACGGGTGTGTTCTCTACTTTCTCAATCGCGGGGCAAGGCTTATGCAACTGGTTCAGGCAGCGGGGCTTTGTCTGGTCTATCGTTTAGCGCTGGGTGTGGTGCTCGGGTTACTGATCGCGGCCATGTATCCGATGCAGTTGACGGTTGCCGTCACGCTCGGTATGTCAAGCTACATACCGGCCATTCTGCTGCAGATGATCGCGACACCGTTCATACTCAAGCCGGCCTTCAAAGAGCTTAATCTGGTTGCGATACCGCAGCGACGCCAGCCCGTGCCGCCGGCTCGTCCTGCGGAGACCCATGATGCGGCCAGATCAATTGCGGTTTCGAAGGAGCGCGGTTATTCCGAGGCTCCGGCGACGACCAAGTCTGTCGAGGCGTCGACTCCGGTGGAGCCGACGCGCGCTCCGGCGGCGACGCCGACTTCGACGCAATCAGACACCAACGGTTTCGACCGGGCGGTGCGCTATATCGGTGAAAACGGATCGGTCCAGATGGCCGCCGTGGTAGACGCCGAGGGGCTGCTTCTGGGGCACTTCTCCCGGGGCGATGTTGAAGCCGAAGACTGGGCACCCTTTGCGCTGTCGCTGGTAGAAAATAATCAGGGGATAGTCAGTCACATGGGCTGGAGCGCGCCCAAACGGGTGGATCTGATGCTGGCCGATCAGCGAGTGGTTGTTGCGGCCGAGGCAGCCTGGTCTTTGATGGTGGTCTCCGAGCGTGTGGTTGACGATGTTTTGCGCATTCGCATCAATCAGGGACTGGAAATGATTCGAAAGTATTTAGCTGAACGATACGGCGAAGAGCCGGTCGGAAACGCGGAGAGAATATATGTACCAGGTGCTTAATGAACTGAATAAGACAACCGGAGTTACCGGTTCGATGGTGGTCGGCAACGACGGAATTGTCATTGCCACCGACCTTGACGAAGCGTTTGAGAGCGAGACTATCGGCGCCCTGGCGGCATCGATAACCTCAAACATTCAGAAGTCGCTTGACCGGCTGGACACTCGTCCGGCCAAACAGGTGACGATTGAAGCCGAAAACGGCAAGCTGTTTTTCACCGATGCGGGGCTGGGTATTCTGGTGGTGACGACGGAAAAGGCCGTCAATATCGGGCTTATTCGCCTCGAGATCAAGAACGCTATTGGCAAGTTGAAGGTTGCCCACTAGGATATAAAGACGGGATTACAGGCTATGGTATCGATAAACTACTCATCACGTGAGGTCTGTTGCAAGATTGTCTACTATGGTCCCGGTCTTTCGGGCAAGACAACCAACCTGCAGTACGTGCACGAAAAAGTGCCCGGCAACAGCAGGGGCAAGATGATTTCGCTTGCCACGGAGGCCGATCGGACCCTCTATTTTGATTTTCTTCCGCTGAATATCGGCACGATCAATGGGTTCGCGGCCAAGTTTCAGTTATACACGGTTCCCGGGCAGGTTTACTATAACGCTACCCGCAAACTGGTGTTGCGCGGCGTGGACGGCCTCGTGTTTGTGGCCGACAGCCAGCCGGACAAAATGGATGAAAATATCGAATCGCTGGCGAACCTTGAGGACAATCTCAGGGAATACGGATATGATCCGCTCGACCTGCCGATCGTGATTCAATACAACAAGCGGGATCTTGCCGGCGTGATGTCGATTGAAGATTTGAATGCACGGTTGAATCCGCACGGCTGGCCTAATTTTGGGGCCTCGGCTACCATCGGCACCGGGATTTTTGACACATTGAAGTTGATCATAAAGCTGGTACTGGAGAAGGCCAAAGGCGGCGCGAAGCCGTCCACCCCGGCCGCTTCTTCATCAGAAACGCAACCGTCGGCAGGCGCGCCCGAAATGGAACGCCAGCCAGCCCCGGTGACAGTTGCTCCGGCGGCAGAGACACCGGTTGCGACAACCGCCACGGCGGTGGCACAGGCTCCGGCGGCTGCGCCGGCCGTTGAGGCGCCGGTGATACAGGAAGCGCCGGCAGAGGAAGCGGTGCAGTACCGGCCTTATCCGGGCAGCGCCCAACAAGAGACGAAAGAGACCAGGTTATCTGCGTCCTCCTTCGCTCCAGTTCGCAAGGAAGAATCGGATTCAGAAACCATCAACAAGGACGTTATCAAACAGGAAGAGCGTGGAGCGGACGAAGGTTCGGTTGCGAAGAACACGCCCGCTATGGCACCGTCGCTGCGACGCAAGGGCAGAGCCAGAAAACGCGGTTTCTTCAAATGCCTGTTTGGTATCAGATAGCCATTGAGGAGGCAGAAATGTCTGACGATAGTTTGATCATTTATGAGGAAGAACTCACCCAGATCGACACGCTGATATCCAGGATGTTGAAAGGGGCTGAGGCCAAATGTGCTCTGCTGGTCGATAAGGACGGACATCTTATCACGCGGCAGGGTTTTACCCACTCGCTCGATACCACCGCGCTGGCCGCTCTTCTGGCCGGATCGTTTGCATCCACCCGTGAGATCGCCCGGCTGGTCGGCGAATCGGAATTTTCGGTCCTGTTTCACCAGGGCAAGAAAGACCATATCCACATGACGCTGGTTGGAGAGCGCTCGATTCTGGTGGTGATCTTCGACGACCGTACGACAATCGGTATGGTTCGGTTATATGCCAAAGAGACAGCGGTGCAAATGGCCAAGATCTTTGAACAGATCAAGGGCAAAAGCGACAGCAGGGAACAGACCGGCATAACCGGCGACTTTGCCGCCCAGGCGGAAAACAAGCTGGACGACATTTTCCAGGATTGACCCCGGGCGTGTCATTACCGGTAAGTTTGGCCTAAACATTCAAACGAGATATAGCAATAATATGTCCTCTGAACTGGGAGCAATGCTTGTCAAAGCCGGAAAGATTTCGGCTGATCAGGCAGAAAAAGCGCTCGCACTGAGTAAAGAAAAACAGTCACCGTTCGAGTCGGCCCTGGTCGATATCGGCGCGGTGACGTCTGAGGACGATATTGCAAAATTCATCGGCAAGCACCTGAAAATCGGCGCCCTGAGACTGGCCGATATCGAGCTTAACCCGGAAGTTGTCAAGCTGATTCCGCTCGATATCGCGCGCAAGTTCAAGGTGATCGCCGTTTCGAAGCTCAATAAAACCCTCCTCGTCGCGATCAGTGATCCCAATAATATCTATGTTCTTGATGCCATCAAGTTCATAACGGGCTGTATCGTTCAGCCGGTTATCTCTCCGGAAGGAGCGATTGAGAAAGCGATCGAGGCGTATTACACCGATTCCGGCGCGCTGTCGGAGATCGTCAAGGGTCTCGACGGTGATCCGGATATCGAAGTCGTTTCCGAAGAAGATACCCCCAGTGACACTGACTTGATGTCGCAGATCCAGGATAAGCCGCTGGTCAAACTGGTCGACTCGATCGTCAGTGAGGCGGTTCGCACCGGGGCCTCCGATATTCATTTCGAAATGTACGAAAAGAGAATCCGGGTTCGCTATCGTCGCGATGGTGATCTGGTCGAGATGGCGCCGCTGCCGTTCAAATATCGGGCGGCGATTGTATCGCGTATCAAGATCATGGCCGAACTGGATATATCCGAGCGACGTCTGCCCCAGGACGGCAGGATAAAGATCAAAATCGGCGGCCGGACGGTTGATCTGCGTGTCTCGGTGCTGCCCACGATTTTCGGTGAAAAAGTGGTTATGCGTATTCTGGATCCGCTGGCCCTGAAAACCGATATGACCCAGCTGGGATTCAGGGAAGATGACCTGAGTAAGTTCGATCACGCTATTCACCTGCCGTATGGCATTGTCCTCGTAACCGGCCCGACGGGATCCGGTAAGACGACGACGCTATATTCGGCGCTGAAGCAGATCAATACGATCGATGTCAATATCATGACCGCTGAAGACCCGGTCGAGTTCAACTTCGACGGTATCAACCAGATCGCCGTGCGGTCGGATATCGGGCTTTCCTTTGCCGCGGCCCTGCGCTCTTTCCTGCGGCAGGACCCGGATATTATCATGGTCGGTGAGATTCGTGACAGTGAGACGGCCGAGATCGCCATCCGCGCCGCGCTGACCGGTCACCTGGTCTTTTCCACCCTTCATACCAACGACGCCCCCTCGTCGATCAACCGTCTGATCGACATGGACGTACCTTATTACCTGGTGGCGTCGGCGACCAAACTGATTATGGCCCAGCGTATGATGCGCACGATTTGCCAGAGCTGTAAAGAGGAAGTAAATCTGACTCAGGAGCAGGTTGAAAGCCTCAAAGTACCCAAGGAACAACTCAAGGGTATCCGCGCCTTCAAGGGCAAGGGCTGTCAGGAATGCAACGATACCGGGCTGGCCGGCCGAACCGGTATCTACGAAGTGATGCCCGTTTCAAGCGCAATTGAGTCGCATATTCTGGCCAAATCCAGCGACGCTGAGATCAGGGCGACGGCTATCGAGGAGGGCATGTTCAGCCTGCGCTTGTGCGCCGTGGAAAAGATGAAGCAGGGGCTGGTTACTATTGACGAGGTCTTTGCGACCACGACCGCCCCAAACTAG
The DNA here is from genome assembly GCA_030641085.1 of Calditrichota bacterium. GTDB lineage: Bacteria > Zixibacteria > MSB-5A5 > GN15 > FEB-12 > DAOWIC01. Next base: position 8,799 of record DAOWIC010000008.1, on the reverse strand, counting down.
ACCATACTATAAATCCCGTTGATTCTCAACGGCTTACAGCCCGCCATTTCCAAGTTTCCAGTCAAGATTCATCGGCAGAAACCGATACTAATAGAGTAGCGGTAAAATTAGTTCAGGGGACGTACTTACACCAATTCGGAGACAAGCATGGCTTCATTACGTGAGTTGCTGGAACAGATGGTTAAGGCGGGGGCATCGGATCTGCATCTGACGGTCGGTTCACCGCCGGTGATCCGAGTCGACGGAAAATTACAGCGTTTGAATTATGACATACTTACCGGCGAGCAGACGAAGAAGCTCTCGTATTCCATGCTCCACGAAAAACAGAAGCTGAAGTTTGAGAAGAATTCCGAACTCGATTTCTCCTTCGGTATAGAACAGATGAGCCGCTTCCGCTGCAATATTTTCATGCAGCGCGGTAATGTCGCGGTGGTCCTGCGGCAGATTCCGTATGAAGTGAAGTCATTCGAGGAACTGGGTCTTCCGAAAGTCATCGCCGATTTTGCCAAACTCCCGCGTGGCCTGGTGCTGGTAACCGGGCCGACCGGATCGGGCAAGTCGACCACGCTGGCGGCGGTCATCGACAAGATCAACAGGGAGCGGGCGGTCCATATTATCACGGTGGAGGATCCGATCGAATTCCTGCACCGGCACCAGCAGGCTCTGGTTAACCAGCGCGAAGTTTATTCGGACACATCGTCGTTTGCGGCCGCATTGAAATATGCTCTGCGCGAAGATCCCGATGTGGTCATGGTTGGTGAGATGCGCGACCTGGAGACAATCGAGGCGGCGCTGTCCATCTCCGAAACCGGCCACCTGGCCTTTGCCACCCTGCATACCAACTCGGCGGCGGAGTCGATCAACCGGATTGTCGACGTGTTTCCGACCAATCAACAGGAGCAGATACGGATTTCGCTCTCGTTTACGCTGCAGGCGATTGTCTCCCAGACGCTGATTCCTAAGATCGGCGGCGGGCGCGTGATGGCGATGGAAATCATGGTCGCCACTCCTGCGATTCGCGCCCTCGTGCGCGACGACAAGGTTCACCAGATGTACTCGATGATTCAGTCCGGACAGAAGTTCGGCATGAAGACTATGAATCAATCGCTGGCCGACCTGTACCTGGACAAGAAAGTCACGCTCAACGACGCCATGAGCCACAGTTCCAATCCGCAGGAGTTGACCGAGATGCTGACGCGTCAGAAGACGCCTGCGTTTTCATAGAGTGTTATTAAATGAAAGGATAAAACTGTGCCAGTCTTCGAATACAAAGGCAAAACCCTTGCCGGGGCCGCTGTCAAAGGCGAGCTGAAAGCCAACACTCGCAACGACCTGGAACGGGTGCTGAGACAAAACCGGATTATTGTTTCGACGATCACCAAAAAAGCGCCCGAAATCCAGATCAAGTTCGGCACCGGTATTAAGAAGATCGAGGTATCCCGTTTCACGCGCCAGTTCGCGACCATGATCGGCGCCGGCCTGCCGATGGTTCAGTGTCTGGAGATTCTGTCGGCCCAGATGGAGAACAAAGAGTTCGCCAAGATTGTCAATCAGGTGCGCGAAGCCGTACAGGGTGGCGCCACGCTCTCGGAGGCGCTGGCACGCCATCCGAAAGTGTTTGATCCGCTTTATACCAACATGGTTGAGGCCGGCGAAGTCGGCGGTGCCCTGGACACGATTCTGGTTCGGCTGGCCGGATACCGCGAAAAATCAGATAAACTGGTGCGCAAAGTGAAGGGCGCTATGGTTTACCCGGCGGTTATCGTCGTGGTCGCCGCCGGCGTAACGATCGGTATGCTGGCTTTCATCGTGCCTGTCTTTGCCAAGATGTTCGGTGGATTGGGTGCCGACCTCCCGGGACCGACACAGTTTGTAATGTCGATCTCGAATTTCCTCAAGGCGCAGGCGTTGTACCTTATCTTTGGCACTATCGGAATCATTGGGGCTTTCATCTGGTGGAAGAGGACCCCGGCGGGGGCGCTAATTGTCGACAAGACACTTCTGGTGTCGCCCGTATTGGGTAACCTGGTACGGAAGTCATCAGTGGCGCGTTTCACTCGAACGCTGTCAACCCTGTTATCCTCCGGTGTTTCCATTCTGGAAGCGCTCGAGATTACGGCCAAGACCGCCGGCAACCTGGTTATTTCAAACGCCATAAACAAGTTGGTCCTGGCTATTGCCGAGGGTGACACGATCACCGGACCGCTGCGGGAGACGCAGGTGTTCCCGCCGATGGTGACCCAGATGATTTCGGTGGGTGAAAAGACCGGTGGTCTCGATGATATGCTCTCCAAGATCGCGGACTTTTATGACGAAGAAGTCGATGACGCGGTGTCGGCGCTCACCTCGGTTATCGAGCCAATCATTATCGTCTTCATGGGTATCGTCATCGGCGGAATCCTGATCGCCATGTACCTGCCGATGTTCGACATTATCGGCAAGTTCTAAGGCCGACGATGCGAGAGATAAACGAGTAACCATTTACAGCAGAACGGCGCCGCCTGGGCGCCGTTTGTTTTTATGAGACTTGACAAACATGCCAACATAATGGGCTGGTTTCTTCCGCTGAGGCTGGCTCAGTTTGTGATTCTCTTCACCGTGGTAGTCTTCTGGATGAACTACCCACGGTTTATGCAAGTGCAGTTCGTGTTATACTCCATCTGCACCCTGGCCTTCACGATTCTTCTGGCGATCGACAAACGCGGCCGGTTCAAGAACGCCACTATCGCTGTGATCGGGCTTCAGTTCCTGTTTGAGATCATTCTGGAGTCAAGCATTATTTACTCGACCGGGAACATCAACTCGCCCTTTTCGGCGCTGTTTATTCTAACCATCGTTTCCGCCGCGCTTGTTTACCGGCTGATGGGTACGATGATATTGGCCTCGCTGGTGTCGGCCTCATATGCCCTCATAATCTGGCTCGGCATCGGAAGTGGCGTCGTGCCGGAACTGTCCATGAACGCCCTGCGCAGGGTCTACTCCTCGAGCGATCGCGTATTTTATTCAATCTTTCTGCACATTCTGATTTTCTACCTGGTGGCGTTCATATCCGGTTATCTCGCCGAACGAATCAAGCAGCGCGACCAGGAGCTTAAGGATACCTCGCTGGCGCTGAAAAAGGCAAAACTCGAAACCGACGACATCCTGCGCCATCTCAATTCCGGGCTGCTTACGGTTGACACTAACGGCAGGATCATCTACTTCAACCGCGCGGCTGAAAGGATTCTCGGTTATCGCGAGGAAGATGTAACGGGCATGTACTGCCGGGAGGTTTTCGCAGAACGCATGCCGTCGCTGGCAAGAAACCTCATGGATGGCGTCGATAACAGCATCGCCCATCCGCGCAGCGAGATCGAGACACTGGATATCGATGGTCACAAGGTCCCACTCGGACTGGCTACTTCGGTTCTCAGAGATGGTGACGGGATGCGCGGTATTATCGCCATCTTTTCCGACCTGACCGAGGCCAAGCTGCTGGAGGCCAAAGTCAGGTTCGCTGACCGGCTGGCCGCGGTGGGTGAACTATCGGCGTCCATTGCCCACGAGATCAGAAACCCGCTGGCCGCCATCTCCGGGTCGGTGGAGGTGCTGAAAGGCGATTTAAAGGTCGACGGCGAAAACGAGCGATTGATGAACCTAATCGTCAAGGAATCAGACCGGCTCACTAATCTCCTCAACGAGTTTCTTACCTACGCACGGATCGACCGCCCGGCCTACAATAAGGTTGAACTGCTGCACTTGGTCACCGAGACACTGGAAATCCTGCACCACCACCCATCGTTCCATGATCAAATCAGGGTGCAAATAGAGGCGGATGAATCGATCATCTATGTGGTTGGCGACGAGGGGCTGATTAAGCAGTTGCTGATCAATCTGGCGGTCAACGCCTGCCAGGCTCTGGCCGGCCGTGCCGGTTGTCTGCGTTTCAGGTATGTCGTAAACCAGGAGAAGGGAACGGTGGAGATGTATGTCGAGGATGACGGGCCCGGGATTACCCCGGAGCATATGAAGTCCATTTACAAGCCGTTTTATTCAACCAAGAAAGAAGGGACCGGGCTGGGGCTGGCGATTGTCCACCGAATCTGTTCGGCCCTGAAACTCGATATTACGGCCGATTCCCAGGTCGGTGAGGGGACCACCTTCCTGGTCGAATTCAAAACCTACCAGAGCGACAAACAGCCCCTCGGCGACCGGCAGCTCAATTCCACCGTCGCATAAGCCGTCGGCGCTTTTCAGTCAGAATTTCTGCTTGTTTTTTGCTGCTTTGTGTATAATTTATCCAATTATGATCTACAACAACTGGAGTTGAAAATTGAGATTACAACACTCTTCCATTGCGCCCCTGATTCTCATCACACTCTTTTTCGGATGTCGGCCCCCGGCAGTCGTATCGGAACAGAATGCAGCGAAATTTAATCAAGTTATCGTCACGGCCAACAATGGCTACCAGATGACAATGTCGGAACTGTTTACAAGCGCGCACAAGAGCGGCCTGGCGGTACGCGGGGGAGTGGTGGACACGGCCCAGCTCAGGGTTTTCCTCGACAGCGTGGTTTGTGACTCTCTGACCGGACTGGTAGCCGAGGAGGTCAGGCTCGCCGAGCATTTCCGGCCGTACAGCCAGTACCGCCGCCGCCATTACGAATTCCTGATCGGTACGTTCCTGGAGCAAGAGGTCTACAGCAAGGCAGTTCCGGATTCACAGGAGATAGTCGATTATTACCATTCCCGCCCCGATCTGTTTACGGTCAGGGAGCAGGGCCTTTTTTACCATGTTCTGATCACGGTTGGCGGCTTGCGCCGTTTTGCCGCTGATTCGCTGAGATACCGCTCGCTTACCGATGAGCAGATGGAGCAGGAATCGGCCGACTACGCCGTCATGGTGCGTGGGTTGATTGACTCCAAGCAATCGTTCTTGGAGGCCGCAGAAAAACATTCGGCCGATACGGCCAGCGGCAACCTGGGCGGCTTTATAGGCTGGGTCGCGCGGGAGACATATCAACATCCGTTCGATTCCATCGCTTTCGAGATGCGCCAGGGGGATGTCTCCGATCCTTTCAAGGACTCTCAGGGATGGCATATCCTGTATTGTGATCAATATATCGAACAAGGTGTTCCGGAGATGACGCAGAGCACGTACCTCTCCGCGAAAAAATCGCTCCAGAACGAGCAGACCAACGAGATCGGTCGCAAACTGACTGACTCGCTGTTTCAAGAAATCAATCTCGAGTACAACGAGGCGCTGCTGGACACCAATCTCTTTCTGGTTGATATTCCCGAATGGGTGGCGGTGGTCAACGGTACTGACACGATCCACTGCAGCGAAGGCCGGACGATTGAACTGAGCGTGAGAAAACAGCGCCAGATCGAGAATACCGATGCCGCGATGAAGAAGGAGATGTACCGTCAGCTCGCACGGCGGTTTATCGTGATTCAGGCGGCCCGGGCGGCCGGGGTTGATACCTTGCCCGACGCGGTTGCCAACGAACGCGCACTGTATCGCAAATACGCCAAGGCGATCCTGAACCGACAGCGCTATCCCCGGGAGTTCAAACCGACCGATCGCCAGGTGGAGCGATACTACAAGTCCCACCCGGAAGAATTCAAGGTGAAAAAGCCGCTTACCGTGCAGCACATTGTCACCCAGGACTCGGTCTTCGGCGAGTATCTGCGCGATCAGGCACTGTCGGGCGTGGATTTTCTCGAACTGGCTCGTGAGTATTATCCCGGCGAGAAGAATGTCAGAGAAGAACTGGCCGATCTGGGTGAGATAGGGCCGAACGACATCCCTGGGGAGTTCTGGAAGGCGGCGTTAGAGGTGGCGATCGGCGATGTGAGTCATCCGATCAAGACGGAGTACGGTTATCATATCATAAAAGTGCTCGCCAGGCGGGAGACGCTTGATCTAACCAGAGCACGCAGCAAGATCGTTCCGCTGCTGCGAGAGCAGCACATAGCCGAGATTTACGGCAAGTACCGTGACGAACTGTTCGCTCGGTTCGAGGTCCAATTCCCGGGCGAGTTGTATCCAATTCACTTGAAGCCCTTTAACTTGCGAATACAGTAGCAATGGCCCCGGACCAAACGCCCGATAAGAACCAGATAACCTTCACGCAGGAGATATTCCGCAAAGCGACACATATGTGCGCGCTGGTGATCCCCGGCGGGTATTATCTTCTCGGGCTTGAGAAAGCGGGCATGCTGGCGATCATGATCCCGGTGGCCCTGCTGATGGTCCTGATTGATGTCAGTCGCTTGCGCCAATGGCTGTTCTGGCGATCCTTCGCCCGGCCGATTGTATCATCCATGATTCGACAACATGAAAAAGACGGCGACTTCACCGGTGCGACATATATACTCGCATCGTTCTGTTTAACAATTGCCTTATACTCAAAGCCGATAGCCATTGCCGCACTGACGTTTATCGTTGTCGGCGACACGTTCGCCGCCCTGATCGGTCGCCGGTTCGGACGCCACCGCTTCGGTAACAAATCGTTCGAGGGATCGGCAGCCTGCCTGGTCACGACGGTTATTGTCGCCCTGCTGATGCCCGGAATCGCCCTGCCAGTGGTACTTTTCGGTGCTGTCGTGGCGACTGTGGTCGAGGCGCTTCCGTTCGGTATTGACGACAACGTCACTGTCCCCATTCTTTCCGGCCTTTTTATGACACTGTTCGAGAGGATTTTTCACTTTTTTGCTTTATGATGAGAATATTCTTGTTGTTGGTTCGTATAAAGAGTGTGTATATTTAAAACGCCGCGAAAGTCTCTAACCCCCTTATCGGAGGGATCTACATGGTCAAAGGCAAGGTCAAGTACTTCAACGAACTAAAAGGCTGGGGCTTTATCACCGGAGAAGAACCTGACAAGGATGTGTACGTACACTATACCGCCATCAATATGGATGGTTACAAAACCTTGAGCGAAGGGCAAGAGGTTTTGTTTGACCTGACAACTACAGACAAAGGTTACCGGGCAGAAAACGTGACTTTAGCCGAGTAATGGCCACAACCTGCCAAAAGCATAGAAAGCCGCTCCAATCGGGGCGGCTTTTTTTGTGCCCCCGATGTCCGGGCGGCTTGTTCTGCTGGTTTTTTTTGCTATATTTATCCCCATGAAAACAATCGATTTGCGCTCCGATACGGTCACCCGGCCATCGGCGGCGATGCGCCGGGCGATTGCCAACGCCGAAGTGGGCGATGATGTTTTCGGCGACGATCCTACGGTTAAGGAACTTGAGAGATATGTCGCCGAGCTGCTCGGTAAAGAGGCCGCCCTGTTTGTGCCCTCCGGCACAATGGGGAACCAGATTTGTCTGAAAGCGCACTCGCGGCGGGGCTGGGAGATGCTCTGCGACCGCGAATGCCATGTGGTCAACTACGAGGCAGCCGGTCCGGTGGTTCACTCCGGCCTGCTTATCAACATGCTGACCACCGAGCGCGGCATGATTACGGCCGAAATGGTCCGCGCCAATGTCCGCCCCAAGAATGTCCATTGCCCGGAGACAAAATTGGTCGAGTTGGAAAACACTCATAACCGTCACGGTGGGACAGTCCTGCCGCAGGATGAAATTCTCAAAGTCCGGGAGGTGTGCGACGAATTCGATCTTATTTTCCACCTCGACGGCGCCCGGATCTGGAACGCCCATGCTGCGACCGGCATTCCACTGGCTGAACTGGTCGCGCCGTTTGATTCGGTTTCGGTCTGCCTGTCGAAAGGTCTGGGGGCGCCGATCGGATCAATCACCCTCGGCTCGGCGGAGTTTATGGAAAAATGTCTCCGCGAGCGCAAGCTGTTCGGGGGCGCTATGCGTCAGGGGGGAATCATCGCCGCCGCCGGACTCTACGCGGTCAAAAACAATATCGCGCGGTTGACCGACGACCACGATAACGCCAAACTGATCGCCGAGGGGCTGAACCGACTGGAAACGTTCAGCGTCGATATGTCGCGGGTCGATACCAACCTGATTATCGCGCATTTGAACAATGATGAAAGCAGCGACACGGTGGCGGAGAAGATGCAGTCGGTCGGAGTGCTGGCGATACCGTTCGGCCCGACCAAAATACGATTTGTGACGCACCTCGATGTTTCCCGCGCCGACTGCGAGGAAGCGCTCGAGCGGATCGGGAAGGTGCTGAACTGATTTCATTCCGGCAGGAGGGGTTTGATTGACGGGTAGTAACACAATCACAATCCTCGGTTCATCCTCCGGCCTGCCGCAGGCAGGACGGGCGAGCGCCGGATATGCCCTCAGTGTCGGCTCCGATATCAGCCTGATCGATTGCGGCGGCGGGGTGACATCATCGTTTCTCGCCTGCGGTCTGGACCCGCTCGACGTCGAGCGCATATTTATCAGCCACACTCATCCCGACCATTGTTGCGACCTGCCGCTGTTTATTCAATTGCAGTATCTCAATCAACGCACGGAACCGCTGGAGTTATTCTTGCCGGATGAGTTTGTCGAGCCGTTCAAAGCTTACCTTAACGCCGTCTATGTCATCCCTGAAAAGATGCCGTATGAGCTGGTTTTCAGCGGTTACTCCGACGGCTTCAAGTACAGCGGCAACTTCAGCCTGAAAGCGATCGGCAACGCTCATCTCAAGGGCTACACTGAGTTGATCGACCGACTGGGCCTGCCTAACAAGATGCAATGCCATTCGTTTGAGATCGAAGTCGGCGGTAAAACGATATTCTATTCGGCGGATGTCGCCGATCTGTCCGAGGTGAGCGGCCACCTCGACGGCAAGGCACTGGTGATTACGGAACCGACTCATCTTGATTTCGAACGGTTTTTACAAAT
>DAOWIC010000152.1 GCA_030641085.1 Calditrichota bacterium | reverse complement strand
TTTCAGGTGCTTCTCACGAAGCTTACGTTCGACGAGCTGCCGACCCAGCGCAGTAAACTGCTCGAAGCCGGCCTGCTTGAGCCACTTGCGAATCTTGGCCCGGGCCGACGACGTGCTGACCAGCTTCAGCCAGTCATGCGACGGCGTTCGGTTCGGGTTGGTGATGATCTCCACCTGGTCGCCCGACTGTAGTTGTGTCGACAGCGGCTGGAGCCGACCGTTGATTTTCGCTCCGGCGCAATGGATACCGATCTCCGAGTGGATCTGAAAGGCGAAATCAAGTGGTGTTGCGCCGCGCGGCAGATGGATCAGTTTGCGGTTGGGCGTAAAAACAAAGATGTCTTCACTGAACAGATCGATCTTGAGATACTCCAGAAAATCCGAGGGATTGGTCATGTCCTTCTGCCATTCAAGGACATCGCGCAGCCACACCATCTGGCGATCCGACTTGCTCATCTCCTGCCGACCCTCTTTATACAGCCAGTGCGCGGCGATACCGTTCTCGGCCACATGGTGCATCTGGTAGGTGCGGATCTGAATTTCCACCATCCGGTTGTTTGGCCCGAAAACCGTCGTGTGCAGCGACCGATAGCCGTTCGGTTTCGGGTTAGCGATATAGTCGTGGAATCGGACCGGCACCGGTTTCCACATCGAGTGCAAAATACCCAGCGCGTGATAACAGTCGCGCTCGGTGTTGACGATCACGCGGATCGCGAAAAGATCGTATATCTCTTCAAAAGGGACTTTGCGGATTTTGATCTTGCGATATATCGAATCCAGATGCTTGGCTCGCCCGTACACATCGCTTTTGATGTTGTCTGCCGCCAACGAGTCTTTGATTGGCGCGACTACATCCTGGATATACTCTTCGCGCTCCTCCCGGCGGTCCTTGATTTGTTTGGCCAGGTCGAAGTAGGTCTCCGGGTGGAGATACTTCAGCGAAAGGTCTTCCAGTTCCACCTTGACCTTGTTGATCCCGAAGCGATGAGCCAGCGGGCAGTAAACATCGCGCGTTTCGAGCGCAATTCTCTTTTGCTTGTCAATCGGCAGTGGGTCGAGGGTGCGCATATTGTGCAGGCGGTCGGCCAGCTTGATCAGGATAACCCGGATATCCTTGGCCATCGACAGCAACATCTTGCGAAAATACTCTACCTGCTGTTCCTCGCGCGAGGAGTAGTACATGGCGCTTATCTTGGTAACACCATCCACCAGGTCGGCAATTTCATCGCCGAATTCGCGCCGCATCTCTTCAAGCGTAACGTCGGTGTCTTCGAGAACATCATGAACCAGACTGGCGGCAATAGTTGTCGAATCCATATGCTGTTCGGCCAAAATGAAGGCGACCTCGAGACAGTGCTCGACATACGGCTCTTCCGACTGCCGCTTTTGCCCCTTGTGGGCGCGGTCGGCGAATTCATACGCCTTGCGAATCAACGGGATGTTGACATTGGCATTAAACGCCTCGATACGTATTATGAATTCAGCCAGGTTCATCTTAAAGCAATCCGTTCATTTCTCGGCCAGCATCGCGATAACTTCGTCGGCTACCGTCTCGACTTTGATCATGTCCATGCACGTACACTGCCCCGGCGGACATTTGCATTCCACGCCCACCGGCTGGATAACGCGATCCTCATCGCCGAGCGGTCCCCAGCGACGCGGCGACATGGCCTTTCTGCTCGGGTACAATCCTACCGCCCGGGTGCCGACCGCAACCGCCAGGTGCAGCGGCCCGGTGGAGTTGGCAACCACCAGGTCAGCTTGCGACAATACCGCCGCCAGAGTGCGCAGGTCGGTGTCGCCGGTGATTCTCCGCGCCGGGATACCAAGGTTTTTCGACGACGCCGCAATTGTCTCCCCCTCTTTTTCCGAACCTGAGATTACCACCTCCAGTTCCCGATTCTCGAGCGCCTCATAAAGCCGGACAAAGTCATCCAGACACCATCGCTCCGCCGAACCACCCGAGCCGGGATGGAGCACGACAAAACGTTCGCCAACGCCGACGTCGCTTAGTATCCGCCGAGCGTTGCGAATCTCCTTCTCGCGCAGATAAACACGCGGGAACCGGACCGTTTCACCGTCGCGGAAAAACTGCAGGAAATCGAGATTATATTCCGACTCATGTTTCAGGTTCTGTTTGCGACTGTGCATGAGGTGATGGCTGAAAAAGATCGAGTGAAACCGGCCGGCCGTGCCGATCCGAACCGGTATCCCGGCATCGTAAAACAACTGCGAAATCTTGCGCTCCGGGTAGACCGCCACCACCGCCTGGTACTTGTTCTTCACGACTTTCTGAAGCAGGTCCTTGCGGTAAAGATTGTTGGTCTGGAGCTGATCGTTCTGCACCCGCACGATATTGTCGATCCGGGGGTTGTTCTCCAGTATCGGCGAGGCGTACAGCGACGCGATGACATCCACGCGGCATTTCGGATAACGCAGTTTGATCGTCTCCGCAAACGGCAAGGCAAGGATTAAGTCGCCCAGCCGATCGGTCCGGCTTATCAAAATTCGGTCGCCATCGTTTATATCAAGCAATTTGCCCATTTCGGTTCCTTTGATGATTCTTCCGATGCTTGTTCATCTCGCGCAGCTTGGCATATTTTACCATCACCGCAATCGAAGAGAGGACCGAGATCAGGAAGCCCTCCAGTCCGTCGCGGAAGCCCTGCTTGGAAATGTAATGTTTAATGAATGATACCGGTGGCCTGATTATCAGATCGGACCAGCCGGTCTTTACGCCCCTCTTCAGCGCCTCCTGCGCCCCGAGGGTCGTGTAGCGATTGAATTTTGCGAAATAGTCATCGAGACTGGCGTAGCTGTAATGAAGCAGTTCGTTCTTCATCCGGGCAGTGCTGCCGTCAACGACTACTTTTTCGTGCACGACCGCTCCGTCGAAATCCCCCTTCGACTTGCGAAAGAGCCGCAGGACATAATCGGGGTACCAGCCGCAGTGTTTGATCCAGCGACCGAGAAACATCGTCTTGCGTGGAAGATAATATCCGGCGCAATCGCTGTTACCGGAGAGGATACCGGCAATCTCTTCGGCCAATTCGGGTGACACGACCTCATCGGCGTCAATCGACAGTACCCAGTCATAGGTAGCGTGGTTGACTCCCGCCATTTTGGCCGGGCCGTACCCGGCCCATTCCGGCGAGAAAACTTTGGCGCCCAGATCACGAGCGATCTCCACCGTGCGATCCTCCGACTGGCTGTCGATCAGGATAATCTCA
>DAOWIC010000291.1 GCA_030641085.1 Calditrichota bacterium | reverse complement strand
TGTCAGAGTGCCGGATTCTTTTTCACCCAGCATTTTGGTTACATATTTGCCAATCATGTCATATTCAAGATTCACTTTGTCACCCGGCTTGACAGCTCCAATCGTCGTCTGGCTCGCCGTGTGCGGGATCAGGTTCACCGAAAGCCAACCCGAGCGCACCGCGTTTACGGTCAGCGACACACCGTTGATCGCAATCGATCCTTTTTCTATCACGAGATGGTCATTGTCCGGGCTGAACTTGACCGCCAGTTCGAGCGACTCGCCTACCGGGCGGAGATAGTCTGCCGTGCCGATTTCGTCAACATGGCCGCTGACAAGATGGCCGCCGAGTCGCTCACCGAGTTTCATCGCCCGTTCAAGATTTATCAGGCTACCCGTTTTGTAGCCTCTGGCGAGACTACGCTCTACCGTTTCCTGCGAGGCCTCGACCACAAAGCTGTTACTTCTGAACGAGACAACAGTCAGACAGGCTCCATCACAGGCGACCGACTCGCCGAGAACCAGCGGTGAGTCGAAGGCACCCGACGGCTCCACCATTAGCACGCGGTAGTTGCCGCGTTTTACGATTTTGCCGACTCGTCCGGTTCGCTCGATCAGGCCAGTGAACATAATCAGTGTATTCCTTTCGGGTAACCGACAAAGACCATGTCGTCGCCGCTTACGATAAAATCAGCCGGATCAAACTTAATCGCCTCGGTCAACGATTTGGTTTTCAGTTCGCCAATCGCGTCAATTCCCCGTCCAAGCAGGATCGGCGCGGTTATGATGTACATCTTGTCGACCAGTCCGGCTTTGATGAATGATGTCGCCAGCTCCGCGCCGCCTTCAACGAGGATCGACTGCAGGCCAAAATCATAAGCTCGTGCCAGAAAATCGCTCAGGTCCGGTTGACCATCGCGTCCGGTTGCCACACTCCAGCAGATGGCGCCATTCGCCCGGCGAGAACGCCCAAAGCGCTCGATTTTATCCGCGGGTGCAGCGATAATAGTCCGCCGGTCATCGTTGGCCTCGAGCAGATTCGTTCCTCTGGGAAATTTCATCGAGCGGGAGATGACAATTCGATACGGATTGCGCCCTTTGACATGGCGTACTGTCAGGCTTGGATTGTCCGCCCGAACCGTCCCCATCCCCACCAGCACAGCATCACTGCAGGCGCGCAATCGGTGGGCCAGCTTCAGCGACTGCGGTCCGGAGATCCATTTGGAATCACCCGACGACGACGCGATACGGCCATCGAGCGTCTGAGCCAGTTTGAGAATAACGAACGGTCGCTTTTTGATATGATAGCCCAGGTAGGCTTCGTTCAGTCGTGTCGCCTCGGCTCTCAATGTTCCGGTGGTTACTTTGACGCCAAGCTGGCGCAGGCGACGGAATCCCCGGCCATTGACCGTCGGGTTGGGATCTTTGACGGCGACTACTACCTCGGCGATGCCTGCCGCCGCAATCGCTTCGGTGCAGGGACCGGTGCGGCCGGTGTGACAGCAGGGTTCCAGATTGACATAAAGGGTGGAGCCTTTTGGAGAAACGCGGGCGTTCTTGATCGCGGCCACCTCGGCATGATCACGTCCGGGACCACGGTGATATCCCCGGCCGATTATTTTGCCGTTCTTTACGATCACGGCGCCCACCATCGGGTTGGGGGTCGTTTTCCCCCGCCCTTTCTCGGCCAGGTCCAGCGCCATTCTCATGCAAGTCTTGTCGGTCATCGTAGCCACAAAAAACCCCGAACATACTTCGGGGCATATCCATTATACGGCTATCGCCGCATATAATCTTCTCTCATCCGGCCTATACCGTCGGCATCTGAATTTCACAGATTCAGCCGAGATTAGTCTCAACTCGCGGGCTTTAACCGCCGGCCGAGGAATTTCACCTCGCCCCGAAGATCCATATTTGATACCAATATATGGTTAAGGGACAGCGAGGGCAAATCTTTTTTTGCCCGTTGATAATCAAGCGGTCACCAGGTTTTCGACCAGCTTTTTGATATCGCTGAGGTGAAAAGGCTTCGGCAGAACCGCCTTGATGCCGTTCATGGCTACCTCATCCTCGTTGAGCTGC
>DAOWIC010000335.1 GCA_030641085.1 Calditrichota bacterium | reverse complement strand
GTGAATCATCGCTCGGGATCGATCTCTGGCAGGGCGAGTGTCGTTTTGCGATGTTGCTTTGCGATCAGGGCGCCGGTCCCCAGATCGGGCCGAACAATATGCGGCACGTCGGTGACACGGTGACGCTTGGTTCGGATCGCGTCAAGTACCGATTGTACGCCTTGAGCGGAATGGCCCTCGAATGGGAGGTAGTGCTTGCCAATCCGCCCGACACCAATTGCCTCGAGTTTCCGCTTGAGGCATCCGGCCTCAGATTCTATTGCCAGCCGCCGCTGTCCGATAGCGAAATAGCTCTCGGCTGCTACCGCCCGGATAGCGTGGTCGGATCCTGGGCCGCATATCATGCCTCGCGGTCCGGCCGCCGCGTCACAGTTGGTGCCGGTGGTGACATATCGCTTGTTGAAGATTACGGTTGCGGCAAGGCGTTTCACATTTACCGCCCGAAGGCGTGGGACTCGTCCGGCGATACCGTATGGTGCAAGTTGCACCTTGAGGACGACCGGCTCACACTGACCATGCCGCAGCAGTTTCTCGATCGCGCCGTCTACCCGGTGACCATCGACCCGGAGATCGGCTTCTCCGGTGTGGGGGCGTCCTATCGGACAGTCCTCGACTACGGGCAGGCGAATGTTGATCCGGACTACACCTATGTCGCTACCACCGGCGACCGTGTGACCGGTTTCTATGCGCACACCAAAGTCTACTCAGGGACGAAAACGTGCGAGGCTGCCGTTTACACCATGCCGGGCGATTCGTTAAACGGCGGTCAGCGACCGGACACGGCCGTATTCATAAGCATCAGCAGCACCGACTACGCCTGGAACAGCGTCACCGGTCTGTCGCAGTCGCTGGCATCCGGCACTCGCTATGCTATGGCGCTCGGAAACACTAGCGGCACGATCAATATCAGCTATGACGCCTCGGTCGTTCCCGACAACACCAGCTACGCCGCAGACAATCAGAGTCTTATGACTACCTGGGTAGAGACCGGCCGGGCCGACCACCGGCTCAGCATGTACGCCCTGGTTGAAAATACCGGCGGCGGCGATGACGAGACAAATCGGCGTCGCTCGCTGCTTACAGGAGAGAGATAAATGATTAGGATTATGTGCCTGATTTTGCTGATGCCGCTATCTTCAGTAGCGGCATCGATTCAGCCGGGCGACCAGGTGACAATCCCGTCGCGCACAATCTACAACGACGGCAATCTGGCCGAGCCGGATTCGGTCAGGATCCACGTTTTTTACGGCGGCAGCGAGGTGTTCGACAGTTGGTTCAACAGTGCCGACGCCGAGGCGTTCACCAATGACGGCTGGATGATTTTTGCCGACCAGTTTGGCGATATCGACGGCGCCGGAGGCGCCGGACCATACTTGATACTTGCGCGGGCCTATGACGCCGATTCGTCGCTGTATACCCCTTTTGTATATCACTTCCAGATCGGCCTGACCGACTCCGTGTATGCTATCATCGACACACTGCAAAATCATGACGACTGGGTTTCGTCGCTATCCGAGGTCGACCGGATAGGAATCGATCTGGACAACGTGTTCGGCACACTTGATTCGAGCGAAATCGCCGACGGAGCGATAACCGGCCCGCACTTGTCCACGAGCGTCATTGATCTTGTCTGGGATGAAGATACTACCGGCCATTACACACCCGGTGCGTACGGATACGAGGCGGCGCAGTCGGGCACGGCCGACTCGGCCTCGGTATCGCGCTGGGTGTGGAACGCGCCCCAGGGCAACCACACTATCGGCGGCACTTTCGGAAGTTATCTCGACGCGACTGTCTCCGGGATCGGTTCCGGTTCGGGACTCTACGCCTACGGCATAATCGCCTATGATTCCACTCTCGGGCAGGTCATCCCCGGTGTCCGGCTGGCGGTGCGGAATCTCGATCAATCGGCCCTGATTGCGGTCGGTTTGACCGAAAGCGACGGTTGGGCGACATTCAGTCTGGACGCGGATAGTTATCTGGTGAGCGCTTTCTCGACGGGATACCTGTTTGACGCCTGGGATACGGTCGTGGTGACCGGCGATGACGCAGATACGGTGTTCGGAGTGCAGTTCGATCCGGGCGAACCGGCATGGCCGGATATGTGCCGCGTTTACGGCCACGTGTATAGTTTCAGCGGCGTTCCCATAGAAGGGGCGACCGTGACCGCGCGTCTGCCAGGCGGCGTCGTGACATTTCAGGACGTTATCATCTCGCCCTCGACCGTCTCCGTTACGACCGATGAAAGCGGACAGTTTCTGATCGACCTGATCGCCTCGAATTATCTCTCGCCGGTGGGAACGCTTTACGAATTTACGATCAGTCATCCTGACGGAACGATTTTGCGGCAGAGACTGTCGGTGCCTGATGCCGATCACTGGCGGATGGTCTGGTAGCGCCATGACTATTTTGACAACATTTTAATATAAGGATACGCTATGCTGGATTTTATTTTAGGCAGTTCCACCTCCTGGTTTGGCCTGCTCGGGTCGATTGGCCTGCTGGTGGCTGGCCAGATCGCCAACAAGTATGTCATCCCGTTTCTGAAGGTAGGCAAACGGAAAACATACGCAAGCTACATCGCCACGATGGCGGATGAAATCACCGACGACCTCAGGCAAAAATACCCCGAGAAAGAATGGCTGAAGCATCTCGATGAAGCGATAGATCTCCTGACGGAGCTTTGCGAGATCAGCCCGGAGGTGGCCAGTCGCGCCATCAGCGCCTCGGTTGCCCGCAAGTAGCCCACATTCCCGCATCATCTCCCCACAAAGAAAGCCGCCTGAATAGGCGGCTTTCTTGCGGCAAGGCGATCCTTTGACAAATCGTTTTAATAGCAGGGCATCGGGGCCGAACCGAACAGATAATTCATATAATAAACGACATCGGCCAGGTTTATATGATGGTCGCCGTTGGCGTCAGCACGCCACCCGCCGCCGAACGGTTGCGGACCGTTGGCCGTCAGGAAGGCGATCAGGATACTCAGATCGGCGACATTGGTCGAGCCGTTGTTATCGTAGTCTCCCTCGATATAATAGCCGGAACAATCAAAGGTCAGATTTACAGCGTACTCTCCGCTCAGGCCGCCGGCATCGGTCCCGACGGCGCGCAGGAAGTATGAATAGTCCTGAGTCAT
This sequence comes from Calditrichota bacterium, assembly GCA_030641085.1. Classification (GTDB taxonomy): domain Bacteria; phylum Zixibacteria; class MSB-5A5; order GN15; family FEB-12; genus DAOWIC01. Next base: position 6,639 of record DAOWIC010000335.1, on the reverse strand, counting down.
GCTCTCGAGTGACCAGAACCATGACCAGCCGTCGGAGCCGTTGTCATCTTGCCCCAGCCAGTCACGGGCGACGGTCCAGTTACGTCCGGCCATGGAGATCATCATGTCAACCCGTTGCCGGGAACCGTTGACCTCAATGGAGGTAACGCCTTGTGATGTATTGATCGTGCAGTCGTCCATCGCGCCGGTGTACGGATTCATCACGCGCACGACGTAACTGCTTTCGATTTCATTAAAACCGTCCACGGCCAGCCACACGCCGGGTGTTCCGCCCAGCGCGAGCATGGCGGTCTGTTGCTCATCCTCCACCAGGCGTCGAATTGCGAAATAATCCGGGTCGCGCACGAAGCCAATCTTGAGCGGATCGCCGTGCTCGACGCAGTAGTCGATCAGGCCGGAGAAAACCAACTCGTCGACAGCACCATTGTTGGCTATTACCTGAAAGCGGTCTGCCAGCCGCTGGACCAGTTCGCTGGTGGTAAGCAACGCAAGACTGTCGGTCATCAGGTCCGTATAGCCCCGACCAGCCCAGAGTTTCAATGCCAATGCAGCCGCAATCGGAGCACTGTAGTATTCGCTGTTCTCGCCAGCGACACCGAACTGCGACATCGCGAGGGTCTCAAGTCCGCAGGAATAGCCAGGCTCCGTTTCATGCAGATAGAGGTCAACCCGGTTGAGATTTTCATCCGGGACAAACATCAGCACGGTTATGTCGGCGCAGATCGCGGTGCCGTCCACCGGGGCCAGAATCCGCGGCACTGGCGGAGTCGGTTCCAGTTGAATCGTGATCGAGTCGGCGGCGACTAATCCCTGGGCGCTCCAGGCTGTGGTTCGCAGAGTATAGGGTCCTTCGGAGAGGTTGGCGAAATTCCATCCCAATAGGAAACCGTCGCCGGTGCCGGCATCACCAATACCGTCACGCAACGGTGTGGAACCGTCGTAATCACGACCGATCTCTATGTACTGCCCGCCCTCAGGCGCATATTCAAACGACATATATTCGACCAGTCCGGAGCCACTCGGTTCATGCGCCCAGATTGTCGTCCATCCAAACAGCATTTCATCCATCGCCGGGGTAAGGATTCTACCTTCCGGAGTCGTGGCGGAGCCGCCGGGAATGCCGGAGGCATACAGGACCAGGCGGCCGGGGAAATTCCAGATGGTGTTGTTCAGCAAATCGATATAGCCGATGGATTCATCCCAGATATTGTACGACCGGCAGAGAACGGTGCTGTCGCTGTCGGTGATCACGGCAGCGCCAACCGTTTCCGGTATGGCGCCGGCAAGGAAAAACCCCGCGAAAAACGGACCTTCAACAGTGACGGGAACATCCAGCGGAACCACGATATCATAGAGCCCGGCCCCGGGAACGGTGACCTCATATTCGGAGGATATCGCGATAATGGTGTCGGGGAAGGGGCAGTCGGGCGTTGTCGGGTCAACCGCCTCAACATCGACCGATACATAGATGACGGTCGCCGCCGCGAAGACCATCGGCATGCGGATTTCGGTTACCATAAACGGGTATGCGTTCGGGCAGGTCAGCGAGGGATCGAGGTAGTTCTTATAGAGTTCATTGCCGAGCACCCAGTCATCAATCTGCCATACCATCCCGTTGTCGTGGCGAACGCTGCAGGTGTCGGCGGTAAGCAGATTAGGGCGGACCCTCAGATCGGTTGTCACCGGGTTGTCGATTTTTCGCGCGGTCGGCTGCAGCTTATCGGCACCATAAAGCAGGGTTGTCGAAAGCAATATGATGAGCAACGAGATGACAGTCGGCGGTCGTCTCATTGGTTCTCCCACTTGGTTACTCTTTTCTCTTTTTCTTGATTATCGAGCGATTTTCGCTATACTTGATGGGCGAGGCGGCAGAACGGCAATGTGGTTGGGATCGCCGCGCCGCATGTGCAAAAACTGAACAGGGATACAGGATGGTTAAGCCGACACGAAAGCCGGAGTGGTTGCGAGTGAAGTCGTTCAGCGGGGAAGGCTTCGACCATGTCAACCGGTTGCTGAAAGAGCACGGCCTGAATACGGTCTGTCAGGCGGCCAACTGTCCCAATCGGGGGGAGTGTTTCAACCGCGGGATCGCAACCTTTCTTATTCTGGGACCGGTATGCACCCGCAATTGCCGCTTCTGCGACATATCGTCCGGCACTCCGCATGTGGTCGATGTCGATGAACCGCGACGGGTGGCGGAGGTCTCCCGGAAGTTGGAACTGAAGCATGTTGTAGTGACTTCGGTTACTCGCGACGATCTTCCTGACGGTGGCGCGGAGCAGTTTGCACGAACGGTGCGCGCCATCAAGGAGGCCATCGACAAGGTGGCGGTAGAGGTACTGACGCCTGATTTTATCGGCAAGCCGGGGGCGGCGAATATTGTCATCAACAGTCAACCCGATGTCTTCAATCATAATGTCGAGACCGTACCGGATTTGTATCATTCGGTTCGACCGGGCGCCGACTACGAGGCGTCGTTGCGACTGTTGAGGTATGTCCATGATAACAGTGACATAGTCACCAAGACCGGTCTGATGGTCGGCTTGGGGGAGACAAGAGAGCAATTGAATGCGCTGTTGAGGGATATTGCCTATAACCGTGTTTCGATATTAACCATCGGTCAGTATCTGGCGCCGTCAAGAGAGCATTGGCCGGTGGCGCGCTACGTTCATCCGGATGAATTCGCTGAGCTAAAAGAGATGGCACAAAGAGCGGGCATACCGAAGGTGGTATCGGCGCCGCTGGTGAGATCATCTTACAAGGCGGATGTTTATTCGCTTGAATCCGACTGAATAGTTTCCTTTATCCTCAAGCTCAATAATTATACAAAACCAGTCCGGATAGTAGGCTGTCTGTTGAATCTTCCGATAAACGGGTATCGGTAAGAGAGAAGGGACAGCTATGGTCGTGAATTCCAACGCTAATATTGTAGTCGTCGATGACGAGAAATACATCTGCAGCATTATTGTTGAGGCGCTGGCGTCTGATAATTACAATATCAACCACTTTACCGACCCAATAGCGGCTCAGGAACACATCGAAAAGAACTCCGTCGACCTGGTGCTGACCGACCTCGTTATGGGCGATCATTCCGGGGTCGATGTCATCGAACGGACCATGGCCTGTCACCGCGACGCGGTGGTCATCCTAATGACAGCGCACCCGACGGTGCAGACGGCAATATCGGTGTTGAAAAAGGGCGCCTATGACTTCCTCGTCAAGCCGTTCAAGCTGGACCTGTTGAAGGCGACCATTCGCCGTGGCCTCGAGCATCAGTCGGTATTGCGGGACAACGTGCACCTCAAAGGCCAGGTGGAGTTTCTCAAGGTGGCCAGCGCCAGTGTAGCGGGCGTGAATATCGACAAATTTCTCGACCTGACGGTAAAATCGTGCAAGAAAGAGATGGCTGCCCAGGCAGTAGGGGTGCTGGAAGTCGACCCCAGAACCCGCGATGTCATCCGCACCGCCCACGAGGCCGACGCAGATGAGTATGTCGAGGAGGTTCTCGATGAGTCGACGTTGCTCAACTTCTCTTATACTAGGAGTAACCGCCCCAATATCCAGCGCAGCCAGATTACCGATGATGGTGAGACTGTCACCCGGATATTCCTATCACAACCGATATTTGCCAGCCGCAAACTGCACGGCGTGTTCAATATACTGATTATCAGCCCGTTTGACGAAATCACCTCCGGCCAGTTGAACGTCCTGTCCATCCTCAGCAACTCCGCCGCCTCGGCAATCACCAATCATCGTCTCTACCAGGACCTGGAGCTGTCGTACCTGCAGGCGATTAAAGGTCTGGCCAATGCGATTGAAGCGCGCGATCCCTACACTGCCGGTCATACCGACCGCGTCTCTCATCTGGCCCGCAAGATCGCCCAGGCGCTCGAGTGGGATGATGCCCGGGTCAGTGATCTGATGATGGGATGCACGCTTCACGACATAGGGAAAATCGGTGTGCCGGATCGCATTCTCAATAAGGCCGGAACGCTTACCGGAGATGAGCGCCGGATGATGAACAGCCATCCCCAGGTCGGCCTGAAGATAATCTCCGGCATCGATCTCTTTCGCCCGGCTGTGCCTTATATCATTGCCCATCACGAGTGGTTTAACGGCGACGGTTACCCGGAGGGGATCAGCGGTGAGGGTATTCCGATCGAGGGCCGCCTGCTGGCGGTGGCGGATACGTTCGACGCCATCCTGTCGGATCGTCCTTACCGACGGGGCGCCGGTTTGGGTGTGGCCGTCTCGGAGCTGATCAAATACCGCGGCGCCCAGTTTGACCCGCTGATCGTCGATACCTTCATCGAAATCCTGCGTCAGGGGAAGATCGATCTGGAAGAGATGTACGGGCGGGAGGAGGACCTGTCGGTGATTGACGGCCTGCTGAACGCTAAAACGGTTTCGGCGTAAACGACACAATCATAATTATAATCGAGACAACCGCCATCCATGTCGCCGTCCGGCTCGGTCGGATCTGATCATTCATGGTCGGCGGATGCTTAATCCCGAAGATAAATAAAAACAGAGCGAAGATCCACCACATCGGCGACAGGAAGCCCAGTGCCAGCAGAATCGCTATGGCCGCGATGCCGAACCGGTGTTGCAATCGTCGTCCCAGACCGTAAAGGATATGCCCGCCGTCAAGCTGACCGATGGGCAGCAGGTTTATCGCCGTAACCAGAAGCCCCACCCATCCGGCAAAGGCCGCCTCGCTGAGGATATAGACGTATCCCGTGGGGGCCGGACCGATCAAGCTGAGAGTAGTCAGTCTCATCAGAATCGATTCACCGGTAAGCGAAAACGGAATCATTCCCGGCGTGAGTGCGTCGGGCGACAATACAACACTTTGGGTCAGACCGTACCAGAGCCATCCGACGGCGACAATCCAGCCGGCGATCGGTCCGGCCGCGCCCACTTCGATCAGGTCACGTCGATTCCAGAAGGGCGACTTGGATTTGATGATTGCCCCGAAAGTGCCGATCAGATTCGGAGCCGGGATGAAATAGGGCCAGGAGGTGGCGATACCGCGCCGCCGGCTCGCGATAAAGTGTCCCATCTCGTGCACAAACAGGATGGATATCAGGGCCAGAGTGAACATGATCCCCTCGCCCCGTTTCAGGGCCGCCAGGGTATCGGTCAGGGGTTCTGCTGCGCCACCGAGTTCATACCGGGCGTACATCGAAACAAAGTAGACCGAAACCAGGGTGAGCAGAAACATGACAATATTGAGCAGGGGGATTTTCAATCGTGGCCGTGGGTTGATAGTGAGCAGGATATCCTCGTCGCGTTCGTCGACAGTAAAAGTATAGCCGGCGGTAGCCAGGCGCTCCGATACCAACTTAAGCGACCAGCTCGGCTCAAACCGATAGTGCAGGGTGAGTACGAGCTCACAGCCGAGATTGGTGATTGTGCCGATCTCGAAGAGGTCCTGTATCAGCCTGATTACGATCTGCGTTTTTCTGTCCTGCCTCCTGCCATCCATACCGGATTATACACCCGGTGCCCGGAGCAAGTCAGCAAAAAAAAGAAGCGAGGAGTAAAACTCCTCGCTTCCATATTAATCAGCCGATAGCTGACAAATTACTACATCTCAAGGACCCAGGCACCACGCGGTCCAGGAGCAGTCCACGGGGATGTGTACCAGGTAAGCAGGTACGTAACATCCATGCCGTCGACATCGCCATCAGCGTCAACGTCACCAAGGTGTTCGAACGGCACCGGGCCGGGACCACCAAAGTTGACTCTCTGAGCCAGATAGAGGATGTCGAGAATGTTAATAACGTTGTCGTTATTGACATCACCACGTCCAAAGCCAGCCCACTTGTTGACAAAGTGGCAGAGACCCTGGAAGCCGTCACTGGTGTGAGCGTCTTCAAGATCGAAGGCCGCAAAGTGAGCGATAGCGAACGAGTAGGTGCCGCTCGGCTCAAAGTTGTGACCAACGTAGGAGAAGTGAACCTCTTCGTCAGACGAGTGCATCGCCTGCCGCGGCAGTTCGCCAACCCCGCCGGAGAGGTAGATATAGGCCGAATCGTAGTAGTTCGTACTACCGAATAAGGCCCATGTACCACCGAGACCCTTGACGTTTAACGTCGAATTGAAATCCCAGTCGCCATTGTCGTTGTTACCATAGCCGAACGGGATTTTGATCGAGCCCATAGCCCAGTCCGCAGCCGGTGTGGGGAATGCCCACACTGCCGAGACGTCGCGGTCGATACCAGGCTCGTCGGCACCGAGGTCGCAATCCCAATATTCGCCGAAGTACCAGTTATCAACAGGGAGGTTATTGCGCTCGTTGAAGTGGATGATCTCCAGCGTAACGTTGTCAAGTTCCTCGACGCCTTCAACACCAAAGACGGTTGAGGTCGCATAGAGACCCATCGTCAGAGTGTCGTCGAACGGAGCGAGATACTGGGTGTGCGGTCCCCACTCCCAATCCCAGGCAATGACTTCAGGATCAGGATCGGTGTCGAAGTTCATGCAGGAATCCAGGAAGCTCTTGCAAACAAAGCGAGCCGAGATCGGGTCATAGTTCAGACCACCGTCGCGGGAGATACCGCTACCGACAACCTGAGGCGTGGACTCGATGTAAGGCTTGCAGGAAGCGTCGCACCAGTTCGGATCCGGCTGCAT
>DAOWIC010000145.1 GCA_030641085.1 Calditrichota bacterium | reverse complement strand
CGGAGGACACGCACCCGATTCGGCAGACAGGAGATCATCGACGATCTCTCGAAGCGTGTCAGGCGGTTGCTTTCCGTGAATATTGTGCAGGCGGCCTTCAACAATGAACAGATAACCGTCACTGTCGTAAATTTCAACCGGATACTGGGCATAGCGAGTCAGATCAGCGCGCGACCCTTGATCACGAATGATATTCTCGACACTATACTCACTATCATGCCGCAGGCTTTTCAAAGCCGCATCATATCTGTCGGCGTCAAGATCGTCGATAAGCGAATGCGTGAAATGTAATCCCGGCACAGCTATTCCCGCCAAAAAAAATGATCGCATTCCCAATTGGAATGCGATCAAGATATGAATTCACGGTATTGCTGTAAAGCGGGCATTTGGATCAGCGAAGCAAAACCATCTTGCGCACGCTGGTGAAATCGGGAGTCTGCATCCGGTAGAAATAGATACCGCTGGCGACACTGTTGCCGCGCGAATCGGTGCCGTCCCATTCAACAAGATAGGTGCCGGTCTCCAGCACGGCGTCCTTCAACACACGCACCATCTGGCCCAGCACGTTGTAGATCGCCAGCTTCACCGCCGAGGGTTGGGGCAGTTCGAAGGCGATCGTGGTCGTCGGATTGAACGGGTTGGGGTAATTCTGGGCCAGGTCGAACCGATTTGGCAGTTCGGAGTCGCCGGAATCGACATTGGTGCTCAGCGACGGCGTGAAGCTTTCCCGGCTGATCGTGTGGCCCGGCTTGGTCGCGGCGACTGTATACTCGATGCCCAGGTCGAGTTCCAGATCAATGTCGACCGTACCGTCGGCGCCGGTCAGAAATTCCCCAACCGGGAGACCGTCGCGACTGAGCACTACCTTGCATTCCTCCACCGGGAGTTCGTCGAAGGACACTGTCACCACCGTCTGATTCGCCTGCGGCGTCACCGTAAGATCGAGCCAGTCCGGGGTCTGCGAGTAGATTCGCAACGTGGGATCGCCGTAGAAATTCTGCCCGTAGGCGAGGTCGCGATAATAATAATATGCCGCCTTGGAAGCATACATGGCCGCCACCGCCGGTCGGTCCGGGTGCGCCCAGAGCGAATCGAAAAACGCTTTGTGCAGGTAATGGCTGGCGCCCACCCAGCCCCAGCGCGAGTTGGCCACAAACGCCACCGCGCCCGCGCTTTCGAGTGCCAGCAACGCCTCGACCAGGTTGCGGTTGGTTTGGTTGAACGGCGGCTGGTCCATATCGAAGGCGCCGTTATCGCAGCCGACCGAGTAATAGAGGGCGCTGTTATGGTTTGGAGTAAGCCGGTCGATCAAGCCATGTTCCGACAGGCTGTTGTCGGTCGTGAAATAGGATTTAGGCCAGTCGTTATAGCCGGAGGTTCGCACCCCGAATGTGCTGTAACTTCCGTGCGATATAATATTGACCACGCCGTACCCCTGATCCAGGATCGGCTCAACTTCATCGGCGGCAATATTGGTCGGATTCGGGTCCTCGCCGCTGGCGTACTCAACGCCGTTGGCGGTATCGACCGCAAAGTTGTCGCCAAACGCCTCCGCCACCAAACCATGCTGTCCGATAGTGCCGTAGTCGCGCATTTGATCGGAGGAGAAGAAAAAGACATTCTCCACATATCCGGCGTCACCGCCACCGGGATTGGTCTCATAACGAATCAGCTTGTCGACATATCGACCCATCTCATCGGCCGTGCTGAACGGCAGACGACCGACGTACAACTCCGGTGTCAGATCGGCCTGATCGATATACTTTTCACCCCAGACACCGTCGTTATCGACATCCCACTCGCCGGTAAGATCGCCAAAATAGAGATCGCAAATCTGCTGTTCGGCCAACGGCGGCATCGAGTAGGCAGAGTTGGGATAGGCATAGCGAATCGGAAGCTGTGTCTCGTCGCCCGCCAGAAGCAGATATATCCCGCGGTCGGTGTAAAAGTCCTTCAAGTAATTGCGTAGCTTTTCGGCGTCATCGCGACCGGTCTGTCCGGCAAGGATATCATTGATCGACACCACCTCGGTATTTATGCCGGTCGAATTTTTGTAGTCGGCCAGAAGTTGACATGCATCTATCAGCGCTGGCGAAGTGACTATCAGATACTTGATCACGCCCGCACCGTCGGCCGTGGTCGATGAGTAACGCTCTTTGTCGGTCGTTACCGGCAATTGCTCTGCCGTCAGTAACCGTGACGATTCCAGAAGGGCGCCGTCGAGATAGACAAATATCTCACCGTTAAACGTGAGCCGTCCGTCGGTGTCGACACTGACCGGCGTCACACTGAGACGCAGATATGTTGTCTCGCCGATAGTGATCCGGTCGATAACTTCAACCGGTTGTGTGCCCGGCCGGTCAGAAATCAGTCGATCATAATCGAGATATGTCAGGGCGGCATCACTGGTCGGAATATCGCGCAAATCATCCGCGCTTACACTACCAATCACCGGTCCCGACGGCACGAGCGTTGAAATCATCGGTACTCGGGTCGGGTCGGTCAACCGGATATAACGCGTCACCGACGGTAACACCAACCGGTGACCGACCGCCAGCGTCTGGAAGTCTGCGTATCGAACCATCATCGATTCCGAATCAAATCTGACCAGGGTCTGGTCAAATCGCACCGTGGGAGCGGTATCAGCTACCGCCAATACGGTCAATAACAAAAGGATCAGCCCGGTCGCTATACACGTCTTCATCTCTTACCTCTGTTTCATTCTGAGCTACCACCTCAGAGGTGCAACCGGGCCGCCGAAGTTCGGGCTGCCAAAAAGAATCGTAGGGTGCCCCGTAAGTCATTGATAAACAACTGATTGATGTGGGGGCTGGTGGGGGCGATAATCGGTCCGGTAGTCAATTTGATGCCGGATTTGAAGGGGGATGCCTATACTCTATAGGGCGGGGCTGGACGCTCAAGAAAATGTCAATGGAAAAGTTTTTCCGCGTGAGTAAAATGTTCCCAACGGGTTAACGGAAAACGGTATTGTTATCCACATTATTTGATTGCTATAACAGCAGTTATGACCGGTCTTTTTTTTAGTTCAATATAAAAAAGGCCTTGACTTTGAGTGGGCAAAATGTGATAATAAGAGCGAATTCTGGCAAAAAGTGGTAGAAAGTGGAGGAGAGGTTGTTCGGGTTCTACGGTCTATACCATACCACCATGGACGACAAGGGGCGATTTGCGCTTCCGGCCAAGCTTCGCAGCGTGGTTGGCAAGGACAAAAAGCCGCTCCTTGAGGCCGATCTGGTCCTGACCAAAGGGCTGGAGGGTTGCCTGACTCTGTATCCCCCGGAAGAGTGGGCCGATATTCAGGACCGCCTTTCTTCGCTGACTTTTACCAGGAAGGATTTTCGATTTTTTGGTCGCCGTTTTTATTCGTCGGCCGGCCTCGTTTCACCCGACCGAAATGGCCGGATTTTGATTCCCTCACATCTGGTTAAGGAAGCCGCTCTGACGAAAGATCTGATGGTGATCGGTGTTAACCGGTGGATCGAAATCTGGAATCCCGAGCGCTACCAGTACTACCTTGAACAATTCTCCGGGAGCTACGAAGACGTAGCCGAACGACTATTCGCCGGTGATGAGCGGCAGCCGGAGTGATAGTTCCCACCTGCCGGTCATGGTGACCGAGGTGGTAGAGCACTTGGTGACGAGGCCGGACGGGGTATACTTAGATTTAACGGCAGGAGCAGGCGGGCATCTGAGAGCATTCGCGGAGAAATCCGCCGGGCAGGCTCGCCTTTACGGACTCGACCGTGATCAAGCGGCGGCTGCGCAGGCGACGCGGAATCTTCGAGATCTGGATCAGTTTCGGATGATAGCCTGCTCGTCCTACAACCGCGTTGATGAGGTTGTCGGGCAGTTTGATGATCAGACCTTTGACGGCATCCTGTTGGATCTGGGTCTGTCGTCGACTCAGCTCGATGATCCCGGGCGCGGATTTTCATTTCGATTTGACGGTCCGCTGGATATGCGGTTCGACACGGAGTCGGGCGGCGAGACGGCGGCCGACTTGATAAACAGGCTGAGTGACGGCAGCCTCGCCGAAATTATTTTCAAATTCGGCGAGGAAAGAATGGCGGCCAGGCTGGCCAGAGCCATTGTCAGGGAGAGACAGAAAGAGATGATCCTCACCACCGCCCGATTGTCAGAAATAGTGCGCCATACGATCAGGCCTCCCCATCAGAACAAATCTCTTGCCCGCGTCTTCCAGGCTCTCCGTATCGCCGTCAACCGCGAGCTCGAACAACTGAGCGAAGTTCTTCCGAAAGTGGTCGCCCTGCTCAACCCCGACGGCCGGCTGGCGGTCATATCCTACCATTCTCTGGAAGACCGGATTGTCAAACGTTTCATTCAGCGGCAGGTTAAGGGCTGTATCTGTCCCGATGGACTCGCGGTCTGCATCTGTGGCGTGAAACCCTCCCTAAAACAGATAACTCGCAGGGTGCTGACTCCCGGCGCGGCGGAGATCGAATCCAACCCGCGCTCACGGTCCGCGAAATTGAGAGTAGCGGAGAAGATTGGATAATGAAACTGGCGGTAAGAAAGTTCAAGGAGACTATCGAGCTGCAATCGACCCTGCTCAGACGCCTCCGTTCGCATCGCTATCTTTCGATCTCGCTTCTTGTCGCCACCATAGTTGTGGCCGCCTGTTTCCATGTCTGGCAGCGGGTGCGAGTGATGGAACT